>DATBBD010000721.1:0-4010 GCA_036271175.1 Polyangiaceae bacterium
CGGCTCCCCTTGCCGACGAAGCGTCCGGTGTTGACGTCGATCGCCGTCAGCGCCTCGGCCTGGTCGATGATGAGGTAGCCGCCGCTCGCGAGGGGTACCTTACGGCTCAGCGCGCGTCCGATTTCGTCCTCGATGCCGTAAGCGTCGAAGATCGGCTCGTCGCCGGCGTAGAGCTCGATGTCGCCGGCGCGTTCGGGCATGAACATCTCGACGAAGCGTACGAGCCGGCCGAACTGCTCGCGGTCGTCGATGACGACCTTGCCGATTTCGTCGGTGAAGAGATCGCGCGCGACCTTCAGCACCAGGTCGAGCTCGGTGTACAGCATCGCGGGCGCGCGCGCGCCGTCGTGACGCTTCGACACCTCTTCCCAGACCTTCACGAGATAGCCGATGTCGTTCTTGAGCTGCTTCTTGGTGAGGCCCTCGGCGACGGTGCGCACGATGAGCCCGCCCTTCGGCGGCTTGATCGAGTCGATGACCTCGCGGAGCCGCGAGCGCTCGCGCGCCGAACCGATCCGCTTCGACACGCCGATGTGCTCGACGGTCGGCAAGTAGACGACGTGACGGCCCGGCAGCGAGACGTGGCTCGTCACGCGCGCGCCCTTCGTTCCGATCGGCTCTTTGGAGACCTGGACGATGACCTCATCGCCCTCTTTCACGACCTCGGTGATCGGGACGGAGCGCGAGATTCGGGCGTCTTTGCGGCGCCCGCCGCCACTGCCACTGCGCGCATCGCGACGGCCGCGATCGCCGCCGCCGCGCGCATTGCCGCGCCCGTCTCTGCGGCGTGCCCCGCCGTCACGCGATGGCGCCGGGGGAGGCGGAGGCGCGGGCGGCGCTGCGCCCTTCTTTCGGCGTCGACGCCGGCGCCGACGGCCCGTTCCCTGACGTTGCTGAAGGTCTTCTTGCGGTTCCGCGGCGCCGGAGGCTTCCCCGGCGGCTAGTTCTCCCCCACCCGGGACCGGCGTCGCGTCCTCGTCCTCGTCTTCGTCGGAATCGTCGTCGGTGACGCTGGCGATGATCGGCTGGTCGTCGTCGTCTTCGTCGCTCGGCGTTGCGCCTTCGACGTCATCGACGTCCTCGTCCTCGTCGTCCGCCCCCGCTTCGTCGCTCGCGGCGGCGTCGCCGTTTTCCGGCGCGCTCTCTTCGTCGTCCGTGCCGTCGTGCGCTTCGGGCTCGACGTCTTCGACGTCTTCGTCCGGGTCCTCGTCCTCGTCGTCCGCCGAATCAGGCTCGTCCTCGGACGCTGCGGGTGCCGCGTCGGGCGCACTCGGTTCGCCGGCGTCGCGGCGCACCTCGAGGGTCGCGCGATCGTCGTCCTCGTCTTCGTCGTCCTCGTCTTCGTGAGCCGCCGCGGGGTTCTTCGCGTAGTCGGCGCGCCGCGCGTTGTCGCCGCGGATCGTTCCGTCGTCTTCGTCGCTGCGAGCGGGGGTGCCGCCTCCGGCGAGATATGCTTCGAAGTCGTCGGGGCGAATCAGATCTTCGACGTGCAGGAACGCGGCGCGCTCCATGCCCACGTCGATGAACGCCGCCTGCATTCCCGGCAAGACGCGCGTGACTTTGCCGAGAACGATGTTGCCGACGCTGCCGCGGGTTTTTGCGCGCTCGATCTGGAGTTCGGCGATGACTCCGTCTTCGATGAGTGCGACTCGGGTTTCACGAAGATCGACGTTGATGACGAGAATATTTCGGGCCATGTGCTCGGCGGCGCCCGGACGGCACGCGCTATCTGGACACGTCTCGCCCCTTTCCGTAAAGGTTCTCGAAGTGCCCCCTTACACGGCCAATTCGGGAGCGTGCGCAATGTAGCATAAGTAAGTGAAATGCGATGGATTTGTGCGATTTATCCGCGCCGGTTGACCGCGCTTGGACAAGGGGCCCATTCTCGCGCGAGTGGCCCGCTCGCACCTCGTCCTCGACATCGAAACGGTCCTCGACCCCGAGCTGCCGATTGCCGAGGCCGGTGACGTCGAACGCCTGCCCGCCCCACCCCACCATCAGATCGCGGTGATCGGCGCGCTCTGGTTCGACGACAACTACAAGGTGAGCCGTCTCGGAGTGCTCGGCGAGGGCAAGGACGAGGCCGGTGCGCTCCGCGATTTCGCCCGATTTCTGGAAGATCGGCGCCCCGAGCTCGTCACGTACAACGGGCGCGGCTTCGATATGCCGGTCATCGGTGCGCGGTGCCTCCGCCACGGCATTCCGCTCAAGCACTATTACCGCTCCCGGGAGATCCGGTATCGGTTCTCGGCCGAGGGGCACCTGGACTTGATGGACTACGTCGCGGATTTCGGGGCCGCGCGGCCGTCCCGCCTCGACATCATCGCCAAACTCTGCGGGATGCCGGGCAAGGTCGGCGTCGCGGGGCAAGATGTGGGGCCCATGATCCACGCGGGACGAATCGACGAAGTCCGGAATTATTGTCTCTGCGACGTCGTGCAGACCGCCGGCATTTTTCTACGAGTCGAGCTCCTCCGCGGTGAGATCGACGTCGCGTCGTACCGGCAGGCCATGGGCGGGCTCATCGAAACCATTCGCACCGATCCGCGCGTCGCGCCGGTGAGCCGTGGGCTGAACGAAGCTCGCCTCTTGATCGACGAAGGATGACGCTCGCGGCATGACGACGGATCTGTTGAAGCGCGCGCTGAACGCGCGGGTCACCGACGTTCTCCCTCAGCCCACCCCGCTCGATCGCGCGCACAATCTGTCCGCGCGGCTCGGGCACCCGGTTTTCTTCAAGCGCGAGGACCTGACGCCGGTCTTCTCGTTCAAGCTGCGCGGCGCGTACAATCGCATCACGGCCCTGTCCGCCGAAGAGCTCGCGCGCGGCGTGATCGCGGCGTCGGCGGGTAACCACGCCCAGGGCGTCGCGTTCGCGGCGCGCCGCCTCGGCATCCAGTGCCGCATCGTGATGCCGCGGACCACGCCGTCGATCAAGGTGTCAGCCGTTCGCCGCCTCGGCGCACAGATCGATCTGGTCGGCGACAGCTACAGCGACGCGGCGGAATACGCCGCGGAGCTCGCCGTGGTGACCGGTGCCGTTCCGATTCCGCCGTACGACGACCTCGACGTGATCGCGGGCCAGGGCACGATCGGCCTCGAGATTTTGCGGCAAGCGCGCGACGTCGGGTCCATCTACGTACCGATCGGCGGCGGCGGTCTCATTTCCGGAATCGCCGCGGTCGTCAAAGAGCTTCGCCCCAGCGTGCGCGTCGTCGGCGTTCAATCGACCGAATCGGACGCCATGCTTCGCTCGATCGGCGAAGGGCACCGCGTGCGCCTTTCACGCGTCGGCATTTTCGCGGACGGCGTGGCCGTCAAGCAGGTGGGCGAGCTCACGTTCGACCTGTGCCGTCGCTACGTCGACGAGATCGTCACCGTGTCGACCGACGAGATCTGCGCCGCGATCCAGGACGCCTACGAGGATACGCGTTCGATCCTCGAACCCTCGGGCGCGCTGTCCATCGCCGGATTGAAGCGCGCGGCCGCGACGCGCGGACTCGTCGCGGGGCCCGCGGTGGCGATCGCGTCGGGGGCCAACGTGCCGTTCGCGAAGCTCGGACACATCGCCGAGCGCGCAGAAGTCGGTCAGCTCCGCGAAGCGATCCTCGTCGTTACGATCCCCGAGCGGCCCGGGTCGTTTCTCGAATTTTGCCGTAGGATCGGCGATCGGAGCGTCACCGAGTTCAACTATCGGCTGGGCTCGCGCGCGCAAGCCGACGTGTTCCTCGGCGTCGAGGTCGCCGGCACCGACGAGCTCCGTTCCATCGCCGAGTCGTTCGCGGCGGCGGGTTATCGCACCGACGACCTGAGCGACGACGATCTCGCCAAGGTGCACGTGCGTCACATGGTCGGCGGTCGCTCGGCGACGGCGCGCGACGAAGTGCTCTTCACTTTCGAGTTCCCCGAGCGGCCCGGCGCGTTACTCGAGTTTTTGACGAGCCTGGGGACGCGCTGGAATATTTCGCTCTTTCATTACCGAAATCACGGTTCCGCATACGGGCGCGTGT
>DATBBD010000722.1:0-2415 GCA_036271175.1 Polyangiaceae bacterium
GCGCCGAGAGGTACTTACCGACGATGATTTCCCAGTCGCGGATCGGTGCGGTGTTCAGGAGCGTGAACGTGTGCGTCTGGCGCTCTTCGGCGATGAGCCGCATCGACAAGACGAGGCTCGAGACCATGGTGACGCCGCTCGCCGCGTAGAAGAACTCGCTCAGCACTTCCGCCGAGAGCATCTTCTGAGAGAGCCCCCAGTAGTAGAAGAGGATGCCCTCGATGAGGAGCGCACCGCCGAGGATGACCCCGCCGAGCGGCGAGCGCGCATACGCCCCCATTTCGCGGCGTGCGATGAGAAGTGCTTTGCTCACGATGCCGATTCCTCTTTCGCCGCGGCGTTCGACGACGACGACCCGGCGAGACGCAAGAAGACGCTCTCCAGCTCGTGTTCGTGGCGGCCGAGCTCGAGCAGCTCGAGCCCCGCGCCGAGCACGGCTTGAACGAGAGCCGGACGAATATCGGTCTTGGCCTCGACGGTGAAGCTCGAGACGGTATCGCCCGATTCGGAGGTGTGCGCGGCTTCGACGCCGGTTACTCCGACAACGGCCGCGAGCACCGTTTTCGCGCGACCCGACGCCGCGGACGCCGGCGCCCCGGTAGCGCGCACGGTGACCCTCACACGCACGCCTTCGAGCAGCTTCGACGACAGCTCCTCTTCGGTTCCGGACGCGACGATCTCGCCGTCCTTGATTACCAAGATTCGATCACAGGTCTCGCTGATCTCCGAGAGGATGTGGCTCGAGACGATGACCGTGTGCGTGCCGGCGAGCTTGCGCACCAAGGCCCGCATCTCGACGATCTGCACCGGATCGAGCCCCGAGATGGGCTCGTCGAGCACGACGAGCTTCGGCTCGTGAATGATGGCCTGCGCGATGCCGCATCGTTGTCGAAAGCCGTGCGACAAGGTCGAGATGGGGTCGTCGTGGCGTTCGCGAAGCGCCGTCAGCTCTTCGACTGCGACGACGCGCCGCTCCACGTCTTTGGATGGGACGCCGCGGAGGCGCGCAGCAAAAGCCAGGTATTCGCCGACCCGCATGTCGCCATAGAGCGGCGGCGTGTCGGGCAAATAGCCGATACGCTCGCGAACCGCCTCCGGGCTCTCGACGACGTCGATGCCGTCGACCTTGACCGACCCCGCGGACGGGAGCAGGTCGCAGGCGAGGATGCGGAGTGCCGTGGTTTTCCCGGCGCCGTTGACGCCGAGGAGACCCACGATTTCGCCCTGGCCGATTTCTACCGAAAGCGGGCCGATGGCGCGCCGCTCCCCGTAGTACTTATAGAGTTCTCGAATTTGGATCACTCGGATTCCCCGTCGCGAACGGTCGCCGAAAGCGACTCGCGCGAACGCGAGCCATGCTGTCGAATGGCGGGCTTCCGACCCGCGACCGCGGGGGGTTATTCCCCAAGGACGCGACGGAGCGCAAGCCTTTGATGCCCCCCCTACCGGCCGAAAGCCCGAGTGGCTCGGGACCCGAGCCCGAGGACGTCGCGACCCGCATCCGAGACGCGGCGATTGCACTTGGTTTCGCTCGCGTCGGGTTCGTGCCGGTCGAGCGGTTCGACGAGGCCGATCGACGGCTCCAGACGTGGCTCGAGGCCGGGCACCACGGACACATGGCGTATCTGGCCAACGGCGACGATCGCGCCGAGCCGCGCGCGCTCCTCGACAACGCCCGCACGGTGATCTCCGTCGCGCTGCCTTACCGCGGCGCGTCGTCGGTCGCGCTCCGGCGAGATCGGGATGCGACCACCCCGCTCGTCGGGTCCGTCGCAGCCTACGCGGTCGGAACCGACTATCACCGCGTTCTCAAGGACAAGCTCTGGGCGCTCGGGCGCGCGTGCAAAGCGATCCTCGGTCGTCCCGTCGCGGCGCGCGCGTGCGTCGACACCGCGCCGATGCTCGAGCGCGAGGCGGCGCGGCGCGGCGGCCTCGGCTTCATTGGCAAATCGACCATGGCCATCGTTCCCGGCGTGGGCACTTACGTGCTCCTCGGCGAGCTCCTGGTCGACGTGGAGATCGCGCCGGATCACGTCGAGGTTCGCGCCGGCTGCGGCCGTTGCACGGCGTGCCTCGACGCCTGCCCGAGCGGCGCCTTCGTCGGTCCCTACGTCCTCGACGCACGGCGATGCGTCTCGTACCTCACCATCGAGACGCGCGGCGCGATCCCCGTCGAGCTTCGCAGCGCGGTCGGCGCGCGCGTGTTCGGCTGTGACGTCTGCCAAGACGTCTGTCCGTTCAACGGCTCGGAATCGCCGCGCCCCGCCGCGCCCGAGCTAGCGGCGCATCCGGCACTCGATCAGCCGAGCCTCGTCGGTCTCCTCGAGCTGACGTCCACCGGGTATCGCAAACTGGTGCGGCGCACCGCGCTCCGACGGGTGGGGCGTCCTCAGCTGCAGCGCAACGCGGCCGTCG
>DATBBD010000723.1:0-2999 GCA_036271175.1 Polyangiaceae bacterium
CGGAAGAGTGCGTGCGATCACCAATACACGGCGCAGTGGGTGTGCACCGTGCCGTCACCGCCTTTGGACGACGCAGCCCTGTTCAAGCAGCGGTTCGAGGACTCGTGCGTGGCCGCCTTCGTGCAGCCGGGCGCGACGTCCACCGCTGCGGACCTGGACGCCTGCGCGACCGCGCTCGAAGCATCGCCCTGTGGTTCTCCGGATGGTCCGCCGCTCGAGTGCGACCTCCGCGGATCGCTGGCCGGCGGAGCCCCTTGCGTCTCGGCGACCCAGTGCGCCAGCGGGCAATGTACCGGCACCGGTCCGGGACCGACGCCCGGGGGTCCCATTCCGGCGGCGGTCACCTGCGGAGCGTGCGTACCGCTCGCGGCGATCGGTCAGTCGTGCGACGACGCGGGCTGCGTCCGCGGTTCGCAACGTCGAAGGAGTGCATTCCGCTCGGCTTGTTGGGCCAGCCTTGCACGGGCGAAGGAGCGGCCGGTTGCGTTACGCCGTTCTACTGCGCGGGAAGCCCACCGACGTGCCAAGCGCCTGGCCCTGCAGGAACGTCGTGCAGCGACCCGGCGGCGGGGAACGCCGCGTGTTCGTCGGGGCTCATCTGCGCCCCCGATGGGGAATGCGAGTTGACCTTCGTTGGTGCGCCCGGAGACCCGTGCGACGGCGTGATCCATCGCTGCCTTCGAGGGTCGTGTCCGCACTCGGCGATCACGGGTGGACCGGTGTCCGGCGTCTGTCCGACCATCATCGCGGACGGCATGCCGTGCAGCGCAATGGACACCTGCGACGCCGACTCCGAATGTGTGAACCCGACTGCGAAAATCGGAGCGACCACCGGAGTCTGTCGCTCGCGCTCGAGCGTCATCTGCCCTTGAGCTTCGCCGCCCGTAACGCGCCGATGCGCGCGAGCGCCGGACGTCACACCTCGAGATCGAACGGAACCGTCTGGGTCTCCGCCAAGTTCGGAATCGCGTCTTTGATCCCGCCTTCGATGTCCTTCGCCGTGCCGACGACGGTGATCATCAGGTTCGCCGGCGTGATGCGCTTTTGAATGGCGCGATTCACCTCGTCGAGCGTCATGGCCTGGACGCGGGCGATGTATTCCGAGTGATATCCGGGGGGGAGCCCGTAGAGCTCCTCGTCGAACGCTTGCCCGACGCGCTTCGACGCGGTGTCGATCGCGAACGCGTGCGAACGCGTGAGATAGCGCTGCGCCCAGCCGAGTTCTTTGGCGGTCACGCCGTCCGCGACCCATTTTTCGAGCAGCTCGAGCTCGAGCGCCACGCAGGGCGCCGCGTCCGACGCCTTCGGGAACGTCCAGAGGCTGAAGCCGCGGCGATGTCGATCGTAGGGAAGGCTCGAGTACGCGCCGTACGACCAGCCGCGCTTCGAGCGGACCTCGTTCATGAGGCGCGCGGTGAACGTCCCGCCGAAGATGGTGTTGCCGACGTGAAGCGCGAGATGATCGTCGTCTTGCGGATGCGTCCCCAGGCAACCGATGAGGATCTGCGTCTGCGTGCGCTCCGGCTTGTCGACGATGAGGAGGCGTCGGCCCGGTTTCATCGTCGGTTCGGGGAGGGTATCGACGCGCGCCTTGCCCTCTGGAAGCGCGCCGGCGATGCGAGACGCGATGCTCTCCGCGCGCTCGCGATGGATGTCGCCCGCGAAGGCGAACACGAGATTTTCGCGGCACGCAGTGAGCCGGTAGTGTGCCGCCACGTCGGCCTGGGTGAGCGCGGTGATGGTCGCGCGCGTTCCACTCACGGGTCGCCCATACGGGTGCCCCTCGAACATGCGCTTTCGAAACCACTGTTGTCCGAGCTCGCGATCGTGGTCGCGTCCTTCGAGAAGCTCGGCCAGCGTTTCGCGCTTCAGCTTGCCGAATTCTTCTTCGGACAGGCTCGGACGCGACAAAATCCCGACGAGAAGATCGGCGAACGCGTCGAGGGAGCGTCCGATCGTCGTCCCGTGGAACCCGACGGAGCTCTGACTCACGTCGACGCCCATGGCCGCGCCGAGCGAGTCGATCCGTTCGTCGAGGACGTCGGACGTCAGGTTGTTGCCGGTGCGCCGAACGAGACGGTTCGTGATGCGAGAGAGCCCCTCTTTGCCGACCGGGTCTTCGATGGCTCCCGTGCGCTCCGCGATCGTCACCGAGACCAGGGGAAGCGCGCGACTCGTTTCGACGAGCACCGGAGGCAGGGTCGACCGCTCCGTTTTGGCGACGGCGCTCACGCCGCCACCTCCGCTGCTGCGGCCTGCGGATGCACGACGATGACCGTCCGGCTCGCGGGGTTCAAATAGCGTCGCGCGACGCGCAAGAGGTCGCTCGCCGTCAGCTCTATCGTCGCTTGCAGTCGATCGAACGCCTCTGCGGGCCGACCGAGCACCACGTCGTAAAAGCCGATCGTCGACGCTTTGCCTTCCGCCGTCTCGAGTCCACCGACGAGTGAGAGCTCGAGGCGCGCCTTGGCTCGCTCGAGTTCTTCCGTGGTGACTGGGGAATGGCGCACTTTCTCGAGCTCTTCGTCGAGGACAGTAAGCAGTTCGGTTGCGGTCTTCCCGTCGCGCGCCGACGCGGAGACTTCGAACAGCGAGGGATCGCGGAACGGCCCGACGAACCCGTGCACGTCCACCGCGAGCTCCAGCTCGCGCACGAGGCGCCGGTACACGCGCGAGGCGCGTCCGCCGAAGAGCACCTCCGAGAGCAACGAGAGCGGCGCGTGGTCGAAATCGCCGAAGGCCGGCGAGTGGTATCCGACGACGAGCTTCTCTGTCGCGGCTTGCTTCGCGACTTCGACCCGCCGCTCTTCGCTCTGCGGCGGTTCCGGAACCACGTCTTCGAGGGGGAGCACCGAGGGCGGAATGTGCCCGTAGTTTTTGACGACGAGCTCCATCGCGCGGCGCTCGGTCACGTCGCCGGCGACGACGAGGGTCGCGTTGTTCGGCGAGTAGTAAGCGTCATAGAAAGAGCGGCAGTCTTCGGTGTTGAAGTTCTGGAT
>DATBBD010000724.1:0-4712 GCA_036271175.1 Polyangiaceae bacterium
CGTGCCGAGCGCGACGTGCTGCACGCCGTCGCCGCGGTGCTCTTCGTAAAATTGGTTGATCTGCGATTTCTTGAACGAGGGACGGTACGGTTCGTTGTTCGCGAACTTGATGCCCGTCGCGGGGTCCCACATCACCTTCGAGCGCAGACCGGAACCCTCGCGGACCTCGTATTTCGCGACGTCTTCGGTGTGGAACTCGACTTCCCAGAGCGGCTCGAAGCCGAGCACGTGCTCGAGCCAGAGCAGCGCGGGCTTCATCGTCTGAAAGTTCGACGTCACGTGATCGATCGCGCTGAACGAAAATTCGTTCTTGCCGCCGATCGGCGTCTCGTAGAGCTCCATGCCCGGGAAAAAGCCGTGATAGCCGTGGCGCTCGACGAATCGGAACGTCGTGTCGCCGAACGGCGTGGTCGCCGAAAATGTCGCGATGCGTCCGTATTCGTCTTCGAACCCCTGAACGTCGGTGATCGGCGTACCGCCGTCGTGTTCGAGCGACGAGAACGTACGGCGAATGTCGTCGACCTCGAAGGCGATGGTGCCGACGCCGTCCGGGTGCTTCGTGAGATAGCGGTGCGCGCGTCCGCCCTCGCCGACGGGCGTCGAACAGGTGATCACGACGTCGCCGGCCTGGAACACCAGGGAACGCTGGCGCCCGTTTCGCTCGAGGTCGGTCGAACTCTTGCCGACTTCGGAAAACCCCATGAATTCGGTGTAGAAGCGACGGCTCCGTCCGAGGTCGCGCACGTAATAGTGAAGGCCGAGGAGCCGGCGGATCCCGAGTTTTCCCGTGTTCATCGCAAGCCTCCGCTTTCCACTCCGTCTTCGATAACGTCGGGCCGCCGCTCCGGTTCTGCCACTACTTCCTGGTCGATGCTGCCGAACAAATTCCGGCCGTCGTCGCTGTGCATCTCGATGCGGACTCGATCGCCGGCCGCGAGAAACGGCGTGCTCGGCGCGCCTTTTTCGAGCACTTCGCGGGTCCGGAGCTCGGCGAGGCACGACGCGCCGCGCGCCGCGTCCTCGTTCGCGACGGTCCCACTGCCGACGATCGTGCCCGCGGTGAGCCCGCGCGTCTTGGTGACGTGCTCGACGAGCTCGAAGAACGAAAAATGCATGGGCGTCCCTGCGTCCGGATCGCCGATGAGCCGGCCGTTCAAGCACGTGCGAAGCCGTAAATGGACGCGACCGTCGTGCCACGCGGCACCCAGCTCGTCCGGGGTCACCGCGAACGGCGAGAACGCCGTCGACGGCTTGGAGCAAAAAAATCCGAACCCCTTCTCGAGCTCCGCGGGGATCAAGGTTCGGTACGTGACGTCGTTCGCCAGCATCACGAGCCGGACGTGCCGGCCGACCGCGTCGCGTTTCACGCCGCGCGGCGTGTCGCCGAGCACGATCGCCACCTCGGCCTCGAAATCGAGACCCCACGCCGGATCGGAGAGCGGGATCGGCTCGGTCGGCCCGAGCATCGTCCCCGAGCCGCCCTGATAGACGAGCGGCTCGGTCGTCAGCGTCTTCGGTAGCGCCGCGCCGCGCGCTTTTCGCACGAGCACGATGTGCGACAAATACGCCGACCCGTCGATCCATTCGTACGCGCGCGGCAACGGTGCGGCGAGCTGCGACGGATCGAGCGGCGCGGTCGCCATTCCGCCTTCTTCGATGGAGCGAGCGAGCGCGTCGAGCGCCGGTGCCGCGCGCTCCCAGTCGTCGAGCGCGGCTTGAAGCGACGGCGCGACGTGACGCGCCGTCGCGTAGCGGTCGCCAGCCCGGTTCACGACGATGAGCGAGCCGTCACGCGTGCCATCGCGAAGGGTCCCGACTCTCACCGTGGTTCCTCGCTTACGCCGAGCGCGCACGGTCGCCGGTCGGCGCCGTCATGGCTCGAAGAGTGGACAGACCCGTCGCGATCGGTTCGAGATGGCCGAACCGAATTTCGAGCCGCTCGAGGTCGTCTTCGAGCCGCTTCGACAGCGCGCCGTGCTCCCCGATTTTCAGGAGGCTCTCGAGCAAATTCCAGCGCAAGAGCCACTCGTCGGGAAACGCCTCGTCGAGCCGGCGCAGGATGATCTCGAACGCGGCGGCCACGTCGCGACCGCCCAGCGTCCGCCACGCGTCGAGGGCGCGATCGAACAGACCGAGGCGCTCCAGATCGCGCGCCGAGAATTCGCGGAGCTTCGGCACGACCTTCGACGACGGTTCGGTCGGCGCGAAAAACCCGTCGGGCGCACCGGCGCTCGCCGAAACCACGGCGTTTCCCAGCGCGAGCGCGAAGATCCCGTCGCGATGAAAAAGGGTTCGCCCACGTCGCGTCACGTCGATGCTCTCGAGCAGGACGACCGCGACGCGCCCGCCCACCGGCACGATCGCGATGACGCGCCCGGCGACGTGAACCCCGGACGCCAGCGCGAGCGCGAGGCGGCCGCGATCGTCGGTTCGCCGCGCGAGCGAGTCCGTCGTGAGCGACGAGAGCGGCGTTCCGTCTTCGAGCACGCCGAGCGGCAAGCCGTAACCGACGCCCCTCGGCATCGCGTCGAGAAGCGCGCCGCCACGTGCGATCGCGCACGGACCCGCGAGCTCGACGAAGCACGGCGCACCCTCTTGCGCCTCGAGCATCTCTACTGCGTGCACCACGCCGACCACGGAGACGCTGGAATCGAGCTCGAGCGTCGCGACTTCGCCGCTCTTTTTTGCCACGTCGAGCCCGTGCGCGCCGCCGCGGCGCGCCGACAACGTCGCCGCGACGTCTTCGAGCACGCTCTCGAGCTCCGCGAAGCTCTTCGAGACGAATAGCCCGGGCTGCGCGCGCGTGATGTCATAGTCGACGCCGATGCACCCCGCCGAGAGCGGCGTTTTCCGAACTTGCGGGCTCAGACAGAAATGCCCTTCGCCGATCGACGACAGGAGACCCGCGCCGTACAGCCGAAAATCCGACGGCGTTCCCACGAGGCCGTACTCGGCCGTCCACCAGTAGAGCCGCGCCACCTTCGCCGCTTCACTCGGTTCCCCGAGCTCGGCCCGAGCCCGCTCGAGCGCCGACTCGGCGCGACGGATCTGAAACGGCGTGCTCGCCGGATCTTCCTTCACTTCCGACAACGCGTGAATCGCCTCATCGACGACTCGATCGCCCGGGCTGGCGAAGGCCCGCTCCGCGACCTTGCCGATGTTCCTGAGATATCGCGCGTAGTGCGGCTCGGCGAGAAACGGCGCGTGCCCCGCCGCCTCGTGGATGATGTCCGGCGCGGGCGTGTACGTGAGATGCGCCGACGTCCGAATCTCGGCGGCGATCGGCAAGATCCCACGCGCTTGAAATGCCTGGAACGCGCGCGGCGGCACGAACCCATCGACCGCGACCGCGCGCCACCCGAACCGCGCCAGGCAAGCGTCGATCGTCTCGATCTTCGGAATCCGGTCGACCGAAATCCCCGTCGCAGAAAAACCGCGTTCGTACGCCTCGTGCGCCGTCGAGAGCAGCCGCCGTCGCGCGTTCATCACGCTGAACCGCCACACCGCGTGGTCTTCCGACGTGTACCGCTCGGAGTCCTGTCGAACGACGAACTCACGAAGATGCGGCGGAACGTGGTCGAGCGGGGACATGCTCGTTTCTAGATAATACTCCTCTCCGCGACGCCCCGCTCGCCGTCCCGCGTTATGGAGGGTGCCCCCACCCCATCCGTCCTCGCGCCGCTCGCTGAGCCTCACTGTCACGCGGATCGTATCGAGGGCGCTGCGGGCGGTGGCCTCCCCCAACGTGCCCGCTTCGCGGGCTCGGGGGGAGGATGCGCGCGAGCACGCTTGGGGTCACCATCCCAGCGTGGCGTGGAGATACTTACGATCGTCAAATAGTTTGATGCATCAAAGTATCTGGCGCCCTTGACCGAGACCCCTCTATCGGGGACCGGATCGGCGAGGAACTACCTCACGATGCGCGCGGAACGGGGCGTAACCGATCGCGCTCTTCGACGGTGAGCACGATGGGTTCGACGATCCGTTTTCCCGCCGCGTCGAAAAACGGCGAGGGGCGGTATTTCCCCGCGACCCACGCGATGGCCATCAAACGCACGCTGCGCAGAATCAGCCCGAACGGGAACTTGAACGACGCGCCCTCCGGCGTTCCGTTCACGGCGAAGCGAGCATACAGAAGGCAAAACGGCGACCCGAGCACGCTGTCGCGGGAACGGCCGTCGGTTCGGTGATCCATGAACGGCTGCAGGATGGCCGCGAACGGCGCTTTCGCTGCGCCGAGCGTGTTCGCGACCGGCGTGCGACAGCACCCCGCGAACCAGCGAAAGAGCCCTTTTTCCGAGAGGCGCATCACCCGCAGCTGCTCGGCGCCGCGAGTGATGCGGACTTGAGACGGTGTCATCTGGAAGATGTCCGTGCCGCCGTGTCGATCGACGATGCCGTCACGCCCGAGATAGCGCGCGAACGCCTGACAATCGTTGCAATAGCAAATGACCCGGCTCCCGTGATCGGGGTCGACGTCGACAGCGACGCCTTCGACGGCTCCGCACGCGCAACGCAGAGGAATGTTGGTGCTCATGCGTCTCCCGTATCGCGATTGATCCCGCGAGTCGACCACGCGTTTCGCCTCGAGACGTCACAGCAAGTGCGCCATGAAATTCACGAGTGACAGCGCGTCGGGGATGCTCTTCGTGGCGTTCAGCTCGACGTGTTCGAGGAGCGGCGTCACGAGCGCGAGGTGGGGCCGGCCGCGG
>DATBBD010000725.1:0-5992 GCA_036271175.1 Polyangiaceae bacterium
CTCAGGGTGTGATCGACGACACGCGCGAGAAACCGCTGACGGGGTTCGCCCAGTTCGGACACGTGGCGTTTCTTCGAATCGGGAGACGAGGACGGGGTCGCCATGGGCGGACAGGATATCCGCGGTTCTCGTCCAGGGAAGTACGGAGATACGGAAGTATCTAATATGGCAAAAATCTCGCGGCGCGCGGGTCAGGGCCGTCGAAAGACAGGTCCCGCCGGCCGGAGGAGGGTCGGTTTTCGGCGGTGTCACCGTTTCCGGTTTGCGACGACAAGTGTTCGATTTGAGAACGGAAAGTGTTCCAGGCGTCACGATCAATTCACGTCGAGAACACGGTCTAGACATCGCGATTGGGCGAGTCTTGGTTCCATGGAGACGACCATTGTCGAACTGGGGACTCGGGCATTTCATCTCCTCTCTGCTCGAAGCGGACGAAGGACGGGGGTGGAGCTGGTCCCCCTCGGCACCGAGCGGGTGGCCCTCGAGGCGAGCATCGAAGCGACCGGGAAGATCGGGCGGCGTGCCGGCGCGGACGCGCTACGCGCGCTCGGCAATCTCGTCGCGATAGCGCGTCGCAGCGGCGACGGGCAGATCGTCGCGTTCGCGACGCCGACGCTCGGCGGCGCCGACAACGTCGATGATTACCTGCACTCGGTCCGCAAGCGCTACGGCTTTGCGACCCCGCTGCTCGCGCCTTCGGAATTACTCCGGCTCACGTATCTTGCCGCTCAGAACGAGCTCGACGTCGGCGATGCGCCGGTGACGATCGCGCACCTCGGCGATTCGACGCTCGAGCTCGGACACGGCGCGTTCGGACGGACGCCGCACGCCGAAACGCTCGCGCTCGGCGTCGCGCGGCTGCATCGCGCCTTCGGCGCGTGCGAAACCGGGTTCCCGACCGACGACGTCGGCGCGCTGTTTTCTTTGGTGCGCCTGTCGTGCGGCCCGGCGAGTCGTGCGCTCGACGAGTTCGGCCGGGCGCCGCTCGTCGTCGCGTCCGAGCACGTGACGGCGGTCTGCGACGTCGCGCGTACCTGGGGCTACGTCGACGACGACAGTACGAGCCTCGGTCGCCTTGCATTGCACGCGCTCGTGCCGGAAATCCTCGCCGCGTCGCCCGCGACGCTGTGCCGCCTCGGCGTCGATCCGCTACGTGCACCGTTGGTCGGCACTGCGGCCGTCATCCTCGACGCCCTCGCCGATCTCCTCGGACAGCGAGAAATAAGGTTCACGCGCTCGGGCGCCCGCGAGGGGCTCGCCCTCGAAGCCCTCGCAATGCGAGAGCACGCCGAGGTCGCCGACGGCGCGATCGGCGCGGCGAACGCTAATGTATCTCGGGCACGATGGTCCCGCAGGTGACGAACGCGAGATCGGTGTCGACGCGGAAATTCGACTGCGTCGTGTGCCGTTCGGCGTGGAACAAGTCGAGCGCGTAGATCTTTCCCTTTTCGATCCCGAACTCGGCCGCGCGAGCGTCGAGGTCGACCGAAGCGGTCTCCGCGTCGTGCACGCCGCCGAGATCGATGGCGAGCTTCTCGTGGATGAAGACCCAGAGATCGTCGTCGCCTTCGAAGGTGAAGGTCTCTCCGCCGTTGTATTTGAACTTGGTGTGCACTTCGGTCGTGAAGTGAAAATTGTGCGGATTGCCTTCGTCGCCGAAGCCTTCGCCGTCGAGCGGGAAGAACGCGCTGCTGTGGAACGTGATGACGCCGTTGTTCGGCTCGAACCAGAGGTTCAACACGTACGGATCGTTGACCCCCGGGACGTCGCGGTAAAATTGATTGAACGCCGCCGGCCCGCTGATCGTCTTCGTCGGGCCGGTCGAGGCGTAGACCGGTTTGCCATCCGCGCCGAGCGTGGTCTCGACCACGCCGCGGTCGTCCGAGATGGTGCCTTCGAAGTTCACGTGGTCCTGGTGAAAGTCACGCACGACGGCGAGCAGTTGATTGCCGCACCCGCCGAGTGAGCCCGCGTCACCGGTCGACCCGCTGGCGCCGCCGATGCCCGCGGGCACGCCCGCGTCGGGGTTGATCGGATTGCCCAGCATGTAGCCGCCGACGTCGGCCATGGTGAACCCCGGCGGAAGCGTGCCGGTGCCAATCGTGTTGCCGGCGCCGCCGGTGCCGCCCGCGCCGCTTGCCGTCGGATTCGACGCCGCGTCGCCCGTGAACAACAAGACGGTGCTGCCGCCGGTGTTGGCCGCGCCACTATCCGTACTCATCGGCGATACACCGCCGGTGTCCCCGACCGTGCTCGGTTTTCGAGTGACGCCCGCGCCGTCGGTGCCGGTGCCGGAGTTGGAGCTGCACGCCGCGAGTCCGACGCACAGCGCGATCAGAGTCGTCGCTCGTTCGAATCGACGCTTCGGGCGCGTCGAAGATGTTTCACTCATGAACTTTCCATTCCGATGTTTCGGGGTTGCGATCACCTACGGACAGCGGCCGCCCCGGCGTTAAGGGGCAAAGCGGGGCACGCGCCAGCTCACGAGGTGGTTGTCGGTCAGGGACCTACCACAGGTGCGAGCAATCAGCGCACTTCGTCGCGCAAGCATGACGCGAGTTCGTCGAGCGCGCGATCGGCGAGTTCGATTCCATCGCGAAATGATTCACCGTCGAGGACCCGCCGGCCGACCCGCATGTCCGCCGTGATGCGATACGGGCTTTTTTTCGCGGTAACCAGCGCGGTGATCTTCACCGGATCGAGTGGTGTGTCTTCACGTAGATGAATAGTGACGCCGCGACGCGTCGCTTCGCAACCGAGCGCGCGCAAGTGACGGAGCTCCACTTTGAGCCGCATCAGCTCGACGAGCTTCCGCGCTTCGACGGGCGCCGGACCGAATCGATCCTCCATTTCGGAGGCGACCTCGCCGACGGTCATTTCGTCGGGTGCGCCCGCGAGCCGCTTGTAGAGCGACAATCGAACGCCGACTTCCGCGATGTATCCGTCGGGCAGGAACGCATCGACGTCGAACGTGAGCTCGGGGTCGACGTCGTGCACGACGACCTCGCCGCGGAGTTCGTGCGTCGCTTCTTCCAGCATCTGACAGAACAAGTCGAACCCGACCGTCGCGACGAAACCGCTTTGATCCGCGCCGAGCAAGTTGCCGGCGCCGCGGATCTCCATGTCCAACGTCGCTACTTGAAACCCCGAGCCGAGCTCGGTGTAGCGCTCGAGCGCCTCGATGCGATACCGCGCCTCGTCGGTGAGCTCGCTCGGGGGCGGAACGAGCAGGTAGCAATAGGCGCGCTCGCTCGAGCGACCGACTCGACCTCGCAATTGATAGAGCTGCGCGAGACCGAAGAGATCGGCGCGATCGACGATCATCGTGTTCGCGCGCGGGATATCGAGACCGCTCTCGATGATCGCCGTCGAGACGAGCACGTCGTATTTCCCTTCGACGAAGTTCAGCATCGTCTCTTCGAGGAGCGCTTCGTCGAGCTGCCCGTGCCCGACCGCTACGCGCGCCCGCGGCACGAGTTCACGAAGTCGAGCCGCGCGTTCGTACAAGCCATCGACGCGGTTGTGGACGTAGAAGACTTGACCGCCTCGCGCGAGCTCGTGCTCGATGGCTTCGCGGACCAGCCCCGGATCGGCTTGCGACGTCACCGTTCGAATGGCGCGCCGGTCCATCGGCGGCGTCGAGATGACGCTCATTTCGCGGAGCCCGCCGACCGCGAGCTGGAGCGTCCGCGGGATCGGCGTCGCGGTCAGCGTGAGCACGTCGACGTTGTTACGGAGTTGCTTCAGCCGCTCCTTGTGCGTGACGCCGAACCGCTGTTCTTCGTCGATGATGAGGAGCCCGAGGTTCTTGAAATGGACGTCCTTCGACAGGAGGCGATGCGTCCCCACCACGACGTCCACGTGTCCCGCGCGCAACCCAGAAACCGTATCTTGTTGCTCATTCTTCGTTTCGAAGCGCGAAAGGACTCGCACCGTGATCGGAAAGTCGCGGAGCCGGTTCGAAAACGTCAGGTAGTGCTGCTGCGCGAGCACGGTGGTCGGACACAAGAGCGCCACTTGGCGGCCCGCCATCGCGTTTCTGAACGCCGCGCGGAGCGCGACTTCGGTTTTTCCGAACCCGACGTCGCCGCACACGAGCCGGTCCATCACCTTCTCGCTCTCGAGGTCGCGCAAGACGTCGACGATCGCGGACGCTTGATCGCGGGTTTCTTCGTAAGGAAACGTCGCTTCGAGCGCGCGGTACTCGTCGTCGGGCGGCGGGAGCGGGTCCTTCGTGATGGCTTGCCGGCCGGCGTAGAGCTTGAGGAGCTCGTCGGCCATTTCGCGGACCTTGCGGCGAACCTTGGCCTTGGTCTTCGCGAAGGTCTGTCCACCCAAGCGGTCGAGTCTCGGCGTGCCCTCGCCGCCCGAATATTTTTCGACCTGGTTCAGCCGATGAACGGGAAGAAACAGCTTGTCGCCGCCGCTGTATTCCACGACGAGCAAATCGACGCTCGCCGCGCCCACCGTTTTTTTTTCGAGCCCGAGGTAACGCCCGATGCCGTGATCGACGTGCACGACGTGGTCGCCGGGCTCGAGCGCGCGCAGGTCTTCGAGGAGCGCACGCGGACGCTTCTTCTCGGTCGGACGATGCGCGCGCTGGCCGAAGATTTCTTCCTCGGTGACCAGCACGAACCCTTCGGCGAGGACGATTGCGCCGCGCGACAGCGAACCGACGACGATCTCCGGGCGAGACGGCGAGTGTCGATCGGGGCCGCGAAAGGTCGCGCGCCGGTCGAGTCGCACGTCGACCGCGACGCTTCGATGCGACAGGAGCGCCGCGAGTCGTTCTGCTTGGGTTGCCGTGCGCGCCGCGATCGTCACGGTGAGGCCGCGTTCTTCCCAAGCGCGCAACCGATCGACGAGCGGGTCGAGGACGCCGTGCTTGCCTCGCGCCGACCGGGCCGATTCGGCGGCGCGAGAGAGATCGGCGTTGTCTTGCGTCGCGAGCGTCGGCGCGTCCCGCGGCACGACCTCGAGCGCGCGAAGTCCGGTCGCGGGATCGCCCGTGACGCCGAACCGATGGAGCGCGACGGTCGTCCGCGCGCCGAGCTCGTCGCCGATGCGCTCGGGTTCGACGAAGAGCGCTTCGATCGGAAAATGCGGCGTCTCCCCGCGACGGATCGCGCCGGCGCGCGCGGTCTCGAGCTCCTCGTCGATGGCTTTGACGACCTTCGCCGGCTCTTCCACGACGACCGCGGCGTGCGCCGGCAAATAGTCGAACAGATCTTCGAGCGCGTAATACGCGGGCAGATAGCCTTCTCCGCCGTAGAATTGCTTCGCGTCCGCGACGTCGTCGGCCAAGCGCCGCGCCTTGATGCTCGGCAGATTCACCGAATCGGCGAGAGCCCGCATGGTTTCCCGCGCGCGCTCGGTGACCTCGGCGCTCAAGATCGCGTCGCGGGCCGGCGGGAGCCACGCCTCGCCGATCGATTCTGCGGTGCGCTGCGATTCCGGGTCGAACACCTTGAGCGACACCACGAGATCGCCGTACAGCTCGGCGCGCACCGGCGCGTCGAGGTGCGGCGGCCACACGTCGAGGATGCCGCCGCGCACGGCGAAGCTGCCTGCGTCCTCGACGACCGGAGCGCGCAGATAACCCGACGCCGAGAGCCGTTCGACGATGCGGTCGAGGTCGAGCGCGTCTTCCGCGACGAGGCGCTCGGTTCCGGCGAGAAGCTGATTTTTCGGGACCACGCGCCGCGACAGGCCCGCGGCGGGCACGACGAGGAATCGCCACGGGAGCCCCCGCGCGAGATGGAACAACGTCGCGAGCCGGACCATCGCGGAGCGCCGGTCGGGGTGGACATCGGCGTAAGGGTTCGTTTCCGACGGCGTGAACAGCAGCACGCCGCCTCGCGGGTGCGACGCCGGCGACACGGCTTCGTTGGCGACGAAGAACGCGAGATCGTCCGCAGCGCGGCGCGCGAGCTCGAGGTCCGGCAGGACGACCACGACAGGACGTTCACTCTGCCGCGCGAGATCGAACGCG
>DATBBD010000726.1:0-8741 GCA_036271175.1 Polyangiaceae bacterium
CGCCGAAGCGGCGCTTCGAGGCGGTCGACACGAAGGCGGTCGCGCGACTCGAACCGGCGCTCGCGAAGGCGGCGGGCGGCGTGCATTTTCCGACCGACGCGCGCGTCGATCCGAGGCGATTCTTTCGAGCGGTTCACGTCGCCGCGCAGCGCGCCGGCGTGCGATTCGTCACCGGCGCGATCGTCGATCGCGTGCTCGTCGAAAACGGCCGCGCGCTCGGCGTCGCGGTGGAAGGCGGCGTCGACTACCGGTCGCCGCGGGTCATCGTCGCCGCGGGGAGCTGGTCGACGCACGTGCGCGGCGCCGCGCTGGCGAAGGACGCGGTGATCCCCGCGCGCGGACAGATCCTCGAGCTCGCGACGCCCGCGCCGCTCGTCGACCGCGTCGTGTTCGGCCCGCATTGCTACCTCGTGCCTCGCGACGACGGCCGGGTGCTCGTCGGGTCGACCCTGGAATTCGTCGGCTACCGGCGTGAGGTCACCGCCGAGGCCGTGCGCGATCTCCTCACCGCCGCCATCGCGCTCGTGCCGGGGCTCGCGAGCGCGGCGCTCGTGGCGAGCTGGTCGAACTTTCGCCCCTATTCGAAGGACGAGCTTCCGATCATCGGACGGAGCTCCGTGAGCGGGCTATTCCTCGCGACGGGGCACTACCGGAACGGCATCCTGCTCGCCCCGATCACCGCGGAAATCGTAAGTGCGCTCGCGACCGGCGAAAAACCCTCGGTCGATCCCACGCCGTTCGACGCCGCGCGTCTCGAGTCCTAGAAATTCGGCTGGCCTGATACTAGGGTGCCCCTCGCTCGGGCCGACCCGACGTGGTTTTCCCATGGCCATCACCTACAGAGCTGCGGGCGTCGACGCCGACCTCGGCGACGAGCTCGTCGAGCGCATCAAGCCGATCGCGAAGCGCACGTACCTCGATACCGTCGTGGACGGCGTCGGTGGATTCGCGGCGCTCTCGGCGATTCCGACCGGCATCGAAGATCCGCTGCTCGTGAGCGGCACCGACGGCGTGGGCACGAAGCTCAAGGTCGCGTTCGCGACCGGCCGTCACGGCACCATCGGGCAAGACCTCGTGGCGATGTGCGTGAACGACGTCGTCACGACCGGCGCGCGTCCGCTGTTTTTCCTCGACTATTTCGCGTGCGGCAAACTCGACGTGACCGTCGCGGAGCAAGTCATCTCCGGCATCGGCGACGGCTGTCAGCTCGCGATCTGCGCGCTCCTCGGCGGCGAAACGGCGGAGCTTCCCGGAATGTACCCGGAGGGCGAATACGACCTCGCCGGGTTCGCGGTCGGCGTCGTCGCGCGGCGAGCGGTGCTCGGCCGTGCGCGCGTGCTTCCCGGCGACGTGCTCGTCGCGGTCGCCTCGAGCGGGCTCCACTCGAACGGCTACTCGCTCGCGCGTCGCGTGCTCGAGGTCGAAATGAAACTGCGCTTCGACGCGCGCGTCGCGGAGCTCGGCAAGACCCTCGCCGACGAGCTCCTCACGCCGACGCGGATCTACGCCAAAGCCGTGAGCGCGCTCCTCGCCGATGTCGGCGCTGGTCTGCACGCGCTTTGCCACGTGACGGGCGGCGGTGTGCCCGGCAATCTGCCGCGCGTGCTCCCGGACGGCGTCCGGGCGCGCATCCGGCTCGATCACGAGCGCGCGCCGATCTTCGGCTTGATCGCCAACGGCGGACCGGTCGACGAAGACGAGATGCGCACGACGTTCAACCTCGGCATCGGGCTCATCGCGGTCGTCGCGAAAGACGCGGGCGATCGCGCCGTGCGCGCCCTCGCTGCCGCGGGCGAACGGGCGTGGATCGCCGGCGACATCGTCTCCGCCGGGGGCGCCGAGCCCGCGCGAGTCGACGTAGTGGGTTAGCGGGGCGGATGTCGCGGAACGTGAATCTCGGCGTGCTGGTGTCGGGCGCCGGAACGAATCTTCAAGCGATCCTCGAGGCGATCTCGGAAAAAAAGCTCTCCGCGTCCGTGCGCCTCGTCGTGTCGAACAAGCCCGGCGTGCTCGCGCTCGAGCGCGCCGAAAAGGCCGGCGTGCCGACGAAAGTCGTCTCGCACCGCGACTACGCCGATCGTGAGGCTTTTGATGGGGCACTCGTTGCGGCGCTGGTCGGCGCAGGTGTGGACTGGGTCGTCCTCGCCGGGTTCATGCGTTTGCTCACGCGGAAGCTCCTCGGCGCATTTCCGAATCGCGTACTCAACATTCATCCGTCGCTCCTTCCCGCGTTTCCCGGAGTGGACGCGCAACGACAAGCCTTCGACTACGGCGCGAAGATCACCGGTTGCACGGTGCACCTCGTCGACGAAGGCACCGACACCGGACCCATCGTCGCGCAACGCGCGGTGCCCGTCCGCGACGACGATGACGCCGAGTCGCTGACGGCGCGGATCCTCGTCGAAGAACATCGTCTCCTCGTCGAGGTGCTCGCCGCGATCGCCGAGGGCCGGCTCGACGTCACGCCGGGCATCGACGGCAAGCGCACTCGAGCCCACTTGAGGAGCGCATGACGTCGCGGCACTACGACGTGGTCGTTCTCGGACGCACGCTCGGCGCCTTGTCGGCGGCGGCGCTCCTCGCGCGTCGCGACTTTCGCGTGTTGGTCGTCGGTCAGGCCCAGCGCCCGCCGTCGTATCGCTTCGAAAATCGGACGCTCCGGCGTCGCGCGTTCACGTTTCTCGGCGCGTCGTGTCCCGCGTGGCGACGGCTCCTTCACGAGCTCGCGCAGACCCAGAGCTTCAAACGCAAAGTGCGCTCACTCGATCCGATGTTCGCCGTGCTCGGCGACGGCTTCCGCCTCGAAGTGCCGCCGAGCCTCGAGCTCTTCGCGCGCGAAATCGACCGCGAATTTCCCGAGGTGCGACAAGTCGTGGACGAGATGTACTCGACGTTCGCGACCGTGAACGCCGTCGCCGACACGGCGTTCGAACGCGACGCGGTCTGGCCGCCCGGTACGTTCTGGGAGCGCATCGAGACGAATCGGATCGCGGCGACCCTGCCGCTCGGCGAGAGCGACGCCGAAGCCGTGCTCGGCAAATTTCCGGTCGGCCATCCCTATCGCGACGTCACGATGTGGCCGGCGCTCTTCGCGTCCGATCTCGCGCCGTTCGGTAGCCCACTTCCGTCGTTCGCGCTCGCGCGGCTGCACGGCGCCTGGACGCGCGGCGTGCACGCGCTCCCGCGCGGCGAGGACGACCTCGAGGGGTTTCTCATCGAGCGGATCCTCGCGCACGGGGGCGAATGCCGGCTCGACGCGCGAGCGACGTCGGTCGTCGTGCGCGGTCGCGGCGTGTCCGGCATCGTCGAAGACGGGCACGACACACCGACCAGCGCGGACTCGGTCATAGTCGACATGCCCGGCGAAGAGCTCGCCGAGCTGGCCCGCGGCGAGGGCATCACGAAAAGCGCGGAACGCGATTGGCCGCGCGTGACGGCGCTCGCCGGCCGCTTCGTCGTGAGCCTCGTCGTCAAAACCAAGGGGCTGCCGGAGCCGCTCGCCGAGGAGTCGCTGGTCATGCCGAAGAAAGTGTCGCGGCCCGATCCGCGACGGCTCGTCGTCAGACTTCAACGGTCGGATCGCCACGATCCCGATCATCCCGACGAAACGCTCCTCGTCGCCGAAGCGCTCGTCCCGAAGCGCGGCTCACTCACCTTGCTCGAAGCGCGGCAATCGATCCTCGGCACGCTCTCGGAGCAGCTCCCGTTTCTCGACGAAAACCTGGTGCTCGTCGATTCGCCCCACGACGGCTTGCCGCTCTACGACCACACCTCGGGCGTGCGCCGCGAAATCGATCGGATCCATCTCACCGAGAGCGCGCCCAGCCCGGAACCGATGCAGCGGCTCTGGTCATCGGAGCCCCCAGGGTTTTTCCGTCTCGCCGGCGAACCGATCCGCGGCCCGATCCAAGGCACGTTCCTCGTCGGAACGACGGTGCTTCCCGCGCTCGGCCAGGAAGGGCAACTCATCGCCGCGCTCGGCGCCGCGCGACTCATCACCAAGAAGGACGGCTCGCGACAGAAGATGCGTCGCGAGATGTGGACGAAAATCGAAACAGGCTGATGCCGTGAGAGTCATCGCAGGAAAACTTCGCGGACGGCCGCTCAAGGCGCCGCGCGGGCTCGACACCCGACCGACGAGCGATCGCGCGCGCGAGGCGATCTTCCAGATCCTGGGCAACCTCGACGGCCTTCGCGTCGTTGACTGCTACGCGGGCACCGGCGCGATGGGCATCGAAGCGCTCTCGCGCGGCGCCCTGCATGCGGTGTTCATCGAACCCGATCGCGCCGCGCTCCAGGCCATCAAGGACAACGTCGAGAAGCTCGGTCAGAAACCCCACGCGACGGTGCTCGAAGTGCCCGTCGAGAAAGCGCGAAGTCGACTCGAGAAGCTCGCGCCGTTCGATCTCGTGCTGTCCGATCCGCCGTGGCGCATCGCACAACTCGGAGCCGTCGCGGTCGCGCGTCTCTTCGCCGGACTGCTCGCCGACGACGCCCGCGTGCTGCTCGGACACCCAGCCGCCCAGCCTGTCGTTCTGTCCGAAGACAGCGGTCTCGAGCTCGCGGACCGACGGAAATGGGGCGGGTCGGGAATGTCGTTTTTCGAAATATCGAACAAAAACGACTAATTACCGTAAACATTCCGCAGAGCTTTGCTCGAGCGGCCTTTGTTATAGTAGCCGGTCTAATCTGAGACCCTCGCGTATCCACAGGGGAAAACGGGAATGCCTGAAACGAGCCTACCACCTCCACCCAAGAATCAAGGTGGGGGTGCGTTCATCGGGGCGGTGATCTTGATGCTGCTCGCGATGGGCGGACTTCTGTATTGGAAGTTTGCGGGGAAGGACGGGCCGCCGCCTCTGCCTTCTTCGACGCCAAGCGCCAATACTGCGCCGAGCTTCGAGGAGCCCCCTCCCCCGCCACCTCCGGATGAACCGGACTCGGGCACGAAGGCGACTTCGCCGAAGAAACACCTGATCTCGTCGGGAAATGGCGGCGGCTGTGGAGGCACCTGCAAAGGTGAAGTCCCAGCGGCGCTCCGGTCTGCGCTCAGCGGCGCGGCAGGAAGCGTGCGCGGCTGTTACGAGCGTGCACTGCGTCAAAATCAAATGCTGCAAGGCAAAATGGTCGTCGCGGTTCGCGTCGCCGCGCACGGCGGCTCGACGTGCAGCGCGAACATCGTGAGCGACTCGCTCGGAGATCCGTCGGTGACCTCCTGCGTGCTGCAAAAGTTCCGCGCCGGCCAGTTCCCGCCGCCAGCGGGTGGTTGCGTCGACGTCCAGGTTCCTATCTCATTCCTACCGAAGACCGGAAAATGAGAGTCGTTCGAACCATCGCCCCAATCGTGTTGTGCCTCGCCGCCGCGATCGGCTGCGGCGAAGACGGGCAAGGGTTCGGTCCGAGCGATTGCCCGGTGTTGCCGCTCTTCCATTTCAAACAGACCGGCACCACGACCACCCCGACGTACGTCGAAGTCGGCCCTGACGGCGGCGCACTCTCGGCATCGGCGAAGGCCGCACTCGCGCAGGCGGAGACAAGCCATTGCCTCACGCCCGCGGGAGCGGCGACGAGTCTCGGCGAAGGCGCCGGTGGAGCGCCGAGCGCCGGCGGCGGATCGTCGGTTGGCGGAACGTCGAGCAGCGCGTCCCTCGGCAACTGAACCGAGGGGCGAGCACGACGTCGAGCCGTCGGAGCACGACGTCGAGCCGTCGGAGCACGACGTCGCGTCGATGTTCGGCGTGCTCCTCACCGTCGCGTACGACGGAACGCGCTTCGCGGGATACGCGCGCCAGCCCACGGCGCGCACGATCGCCGGCGAGCTCGACGGCGCGATCCGCGCGCTCGACCCCAAGGCCTCACTCGCGCGCGGCGCGAGCCGCACCGACAGCGGCGTTCACGCTCACGGCCAGCGCGTCTCGTTCGACACCCGACTCGACATTCCGCCGCGAGGTTGGGCGCTCGCTCTCGCGCAGCACCTTAGCGACGAGGTCAGCATCGTCGCGACGTCGCGCGTGCGCGCCGGCTACGACCCGCGCGATCACGCGATGAGAAAGACGTATCGCTACTTCATCCTGCGCTCCGAAGTGCGCGATCCCTTCTGGCAGCATCGCGCGTGGCGAACGAGTGAGAGGTTAAACCACGACGCGATGGCCGCCGAAGCGCACACGCTCGTCGGCACGCACGACTTCCGTGCGTTCCGAAGTTCGACCGACTCGCGCGTCGACACGGTGCGCACGCTCGTTCGCGCCGAGTTTCTTTCTTACGCGGTCGACGATCGCGTGCTCGTGCTCGAGATAACGGGCGATCGGTTTCTTCACAGAATGATGCGCATCATTGCGGGAACGCTCGTCGATGTTGGGCGAGGCCGTCTACTTCCCGGGGCCGTCACACGCGGTATCGAAAGCGGCAATCGAGCAAACCTGGGGATGACGGCGCCACCTGACGGGCTCTATCTCTTACACATCGAACTCAATGATGAAGGCAGCGACAAGTGGCCAGACCACTTGTCCTCTCGTTGACTTAACTTCACTTTTGCGCGATAGCGTAGCGGGCGCAGGCACCGCTTCGACGAACGAGCGGCCGTGCGTGGTTGAACCAGACGTCGCCTCTGCGCCGCGTCCCACGCAAGCCTTAGGAGCTGACCACGATGGCCTTGACCAAGAGAATCACCGACCGAAGCAAGAAGATGGTCATGAATCCCACCGTCATGCGGTGGATCTCCGATGACCGCGTCATGAAGGCCGCAGAAGGCGTGCTCGACGTGCGCACGCGAATGCGCGCCGCGTGGAAGATGCTGCTCAACGGACACGACCTTCCGGTGATCGATCCGGCGCTCGACGACAGCATCGGAGAGTCGGCTCCGGTGAGTCTGCGCAACGGCCATAACGGACACAACGGCCATAACGGGCACAATGGCCATAACGGACACAACGGAGAAGCGCACAACGGCCATAGCAATGGTCACGCATCGTCCGAAGGTTCGACGGTCAGCCACAACGGTAACGGCAATGGTCACGCGCACACGAACGGCAATGGTCACGGCAACGGCTCCATCGCGCACGCCTTCGTCACGCCGGGCTCGGACAACGCAGTCCTCGATCAGGCGTTGAAGGAGCGCACGTCCCTCGCCAACATCGGCGGGCGCGACGTGTTCGAGAAGTGCTACCAATTCTTGGCCGCCGACAACGCGCGCAAGATGGGGATGTACCCCTTCTTCCGCCCGCTCGACTTCAACGACGGACCGGAAGCGGTCCTCGACGGTCGCCGCGTCGTCATGTTCGGCTCGAACAACTACCTCGGGCTCACGACGCACCCGAAGGTGCGCGAAGCCGCGAAGCGCGCGATCGATCAATTCGGCACGAGCATGACCGGTTCGCGCCTCGTGAACGGGTCGATGAAGCTGCACAACGAGTTCGAAGAGAAGCTCGCGGCGTTCTTCGGCAAAGAGTCGGCGTTGGTGTTCACCACCGGCTACCAGGTGAACATCGCGACGTGTTCGGCGCTGCTCTCCAACAAGCGGAGCGTCGCGGTCATCGACCGCAACGTGCATGCGTCGCTCTACGACGGCGTGCGGCTCGGCCAAGCGTCGGGAGCGCGCCTGGTGCGCTACAAGCACTCCGACGCGGAGTCGCTCGACGCCGCGCTCACGAAGGTCGACGCCGGCGAAGGCGCGCTGGTCATCACCGACGGCGTGTTCAGCGCCGAAGGCGAGATCGCAAGGCTCGACGAGATCGTCCCGGTGGTGAAGAAGCACGGCGCCCGTCTCTTCGTCGACGATGCGCACGCGCTCGGCGTGATCGGCCCCGGCGGTCGCGGCACGCCCTACCACTTCGGCCTCGAGAGTCAGGTCGACCTCATCAGCGGCACGTTCTCGAAGTCGATGGCCAGCATCGGCGGGTGGCTCGTCGGTGAGCGCAAGGTGCTCGACTACATCCAGCACTTCGCCCCGAGCTTCATGTTCGCGGCGAGCGCCGCGCCGCCCAACGTCGCGGCGGCCATGGCGGCCTTCGACGTCATGCGCGAAGAGCCCTGGCGCATCACGAAGCTCGCCGAGAACTTCACGTACATGCGGACGGAGCTCGCGAAGATGGGCTTCGAGCTCGGGCGCACCGAAACCGCGGTGATCCCGATCTACATCCGGCAAGATCTCCGCACGCTGATGATGTGGAAAGAGCTCCTGGAAGAGCACGGCGTTTACACGAACCCGTTCATCTCGCCGGGAGTCCCGCCCAAGCACGCCATGCTCCGCACGAGCTACATGGCGAGCCACGAGCGCCATCACCTCGATCGCGGGCTCGAGGCGTTCTACAAAGCTGGCAAGAAGTTCGGCGTGATCTGACATCCGTCGCGGTCGCGCGGTCGCGCGGTCGCGCGGTCGCGCGGTCGGATCGCGACTTGCGGCGACGGCGACCGTATGGGGCTGCTCCATCGATTGACGCCCCGTCGAGAGTGCGGGTACCACTCGCGCCCATGACCGTCCAAGTGAAGGAGACGCCGATCGGCGGCAACTTGCGCGATTTTCTCGACGTCGTCGACTACGTCTATCGCGAAGATCCGGCGTACGTGCGGCCGCTCGACATGATGGTCAAAGAGCAGCTCAGCACGAAAAACCCCTTCTTCGAGCACGGTGAAGGCACGACGTTCACGGCGTATCGAAACGGGTGGTGCGTCGGACGCTGTACGGCGCAAGTCGACCGCTTGCACCTCGATCGCTACAAGGACGACGTCGGGTTCTTCGGGTT
>DATBBD010000727.1:0-5456 GCA_036271175.1 Polyangiaceae bacterium
CACTCACTTACGTCGCGGTCGAGCTCTGCCTCGTCGTGCTGCTTTCGGCCGCGCAGCGGGGGCTCGCCGTGTGCGAGTCGCTCTTGCGTGCGCTCCTCGGGCAGCGAGTCAACGAGCTGATCCTCGAGAAGGCCCTGACGCTCTCGCTTCGCGAATTCGAAGACTCGGAATTTTACGACCGCATGACCCGCGCTCGACGAGAAGCGTCGTCGCGGCCACTCAGCCTCGTGAAGCGGGCGTTCGGCCTCGTGCAAAACCTGATCTCGCTGACGGTGTACGGCGCCCTCTTGCTTCGTCTCTCGGGTTACACCGCGCTCGTCCTCGCCGTGGCGGCGATCCCGGTGTTCATCGTGGAGACGTCGTTTTCCGAGGACGCGTTCCGCCTCTTCCGGTGGCGCGCACCCGAGACGCGCATGCAGACGTATCTCGAGACGTTGCTCGCGCGCGAAGACCACGCGAAAGAAGTGACGCTGTTCGGTCTCGGTCCGCTCTTCCTCGGACGCTATCGTTCCATTTTCGAGACGCTCTACGACGAAGATCGCGCACTCACGCTTCGGCGCGGGGGCTGGGGGTTCGCGCTCGGGCTGCTCAGCACCGGCGCATTTTACGGGGTGTACGCCTGGATCGTGCTGCGCGCCGTCGCGCGGCGGCTCTCGCTCGGCGACATGACCATGTACCTGCTCGTCTTCAAGCAGGGGCAATCCGCGCTGTCGGCGATCTTGAGCGCCATCGGCGGCATGTACGAGGACAACCTCTACCTCTCGAACCTCTACGAATATCTGGGGCATGCACCGAGCCCGTCGGGCGGCGTCGCGACGCACGGCCCCGACCCCGACGACGGACTTCGATTCGAAGACGTGGGCTTCGTGTACCCGGACGCTCCAGCGCCGGCGCTGTCCAACATCACGCTCCACGTGCCCCGAGGCGGGAAGCTCGCGCTCGTCGGAGAAAATGGCGCCGGCAAAACGACGCTCATCAAGCTGCTCACTCGTCTTTACGAGCCGACGACGGGTCGCATCCTTCTCGACGGACTCGACCTCACCCAATGGAACCCCGACGCGCTTCGTCGTCGCATCGGCGTCATCTTCCAGGACTTCATTCGCTATCAGCTCCTGGTCGGCGAGAACATCGGCGCCGGTGACGTCGACGCGTTCGACGACGAACCGCGGTGGCGCCGCGCCGCGCAGATGGGCATGGCGAGCCAGTTCGTCGAGCGCTTGCCGTCTCAGTACGCCACGCAGCTCGGCAAATGGTTCAAGGGCGGGCAAGAGCTGTCGATCGGTCAGTGGCAAAAGATCGCCCTGTCGCGCGCGTTCATGCGGGAGCACGCCGACATCCTCGTCCTCGACGAACCCACCGCCGCCATGGACGCGGCGGCGGAGGCCGAGGTGTTCCAACGTTTCCGAAGCCTTTCGGAAAACCGCCTGGGAATCGTCATTTCTCACCGCTTTTCGACGGTCAGGATGGCCGATCAGATCGTCGTCCTCGACGGCGGTACCATTGCCGAACGCGGGACGCACGCCGAGCTCATGGACAAGAACGGACGCTACGCGCGCTTGTTCAATCTTCAGGCCGAGGGCTATCGATGAGGCGCGCCCGAAACTACTTGTGCAATTCATGCACACTCGAGCAAATCGCTAACCGAACCCGTCGCGAAAATACCGCGCGACGCCACGGCGAACGGATACGACCACTGTTCGGGTCGCACGGCCGGTCGCGCAAAGATCGAACAACCGCGCGCGCACTGCGCTTTCGATGTCATGAGTGAGCGCGGTAGGAAACATCGATACGGTGAGTGCCAATGCGCGCGTGAGAGCTAGTTCTTCTCGTCTTCACGAAAACGCATTTCGTCATTAGGGTTTCTCTCGGCGGCGCTTGAAGCGCTCCGGTTCTTCGGAACGGAGCCAGCGAGCCTTCGTGTCCACACGCGGAGGCCCCATCAGGTGCCATGAAACCGCATCCATCCGGCGAAGAGCCGTTCGAACCGCGGAGCTCCCCGTTCGGCACTCCACTCGCTCCGAGCGACAGCGAGCGCCCGCGCGCGAACGGAAACGTCGACAGCGACGCACCGAATGCGACATCGGACGCGCCGAGCTACCCGTCACTTCGCGAGTCATGGACGAGGCGTCGCACGCGAGCGCCCGCATCTCGATCACGACGGAAAGTCCTGCATGACCCCGCGGATGCCCTCGAGAGCGCGCGAGCGTCGCTGTCGTGGCTCGTCGCGACTCTCACGCGTCCCGGCGCGGACCGGGCGATCGTCGTCGTGGGGACGCTTCTCGTCCTGCCGTCGCTGGTCACCGGTCTCGTCGCCGACGACTACATCCACGCGATCATCCTCAAAGGTCTGCATTTTCCGGGCTTAGCGACGTCGCCGTTCGCGCTCTTTCGATTCGCTCTTCCCGGCGAAAATGGCCCGCTCATCGAGCGGGGCGTGCTCCCGTGGTGGACCGACCCGGAGCTCCGATTCGCGTTCTTCAGGCCACTCAGCGCCGTGACGCATTGGGTCGACTATGCGTTGTTTCCGGGATCGCCGATGCTCATGCACCTCCATAGTGTCGCGTGGGCCGTGCTCGGGCTCCTGGCGGTGCGGGCGCTCTATCGTTCGATCATGGGACCGGGTTTCGGCGCGACTTTGGCGCTTTCGCTCTATGCGCTCGACGACGCGCGCGGCCCGTCCGTCGGTTGGGTCGCGAATCGGAACGCGCTGATCGGGCTCACGTTCTCGCTCGGCGCCATCGTCGCGTTCCATCATGGAGCGCGGGGTTCGTCGCGAGCGCGCTGGCTCGGCCCGCTCGCGTTCGCGGCATCGCTCGCCGCCGGTGAAGCCGCGATCGCCGGCGCGGCGTACCTCGTCGCGTACGCGATATTTCTCGACGGACGCCCCGCGAGCCGGCGCGTCCTCGGGCTCGTGCCCTACGGAGCGGTCGCGGCGCTCTGGCTCGCGACGACCCGCTTCTTCGGATACGGCGTGTCGCGCTCCGGGGAATATCTCGACCCGTTTCGGGAACCGCTCGCGTTCTTGAGTGCACTGCCGAGCCGCGGAGGGGCGCTGCTCTTGGCGCAGCTCGGCGGCCCGCCCTCGGAGTGGGCGAACGGCTACCGGCTCGTCTCGCCAATGTTGCCGGCGGTGATGTTCGTCTTGGCGCTGATGGTGGTCGCGCTCGTCGGGTGGGTGCTCTGGCCGCACGCCGTCCAGAGCCGTCGGGTTTGCTTCTGGATCACCGGAGCGCTCTTGTCGGTCATCCCAGCCTCGACGGCATTTCCGTCCGATCGCATGCTGCTCTGGGTTTCCGTCGGTGCGATGGGTGCGCTCGCCGAATTCGTGCGAGCGATCGCCAAAGGCCGAGAACGGCGGCCGCGCGTCGCGCGTTTTGGACCGCCGATCATCGTGTTTTTGCACCTCGTCATCGCGCCGCTTTTCCTACCGGGGCGCGCAATGGGCGTCGTGCTCTCGCGGGCCATCGTCGGCTTCGCCGACCGCGCGGTGCCGCGTACGCCGGACATCGCGACGCGGAACGTCGTGTATGTGAACCCACCCTCCGATCCGACAGTGAGTTTTCTCATTCCGACGCGCGTCGCGACCGGTGTGCCGACCCCCGCGACGCAACTGTCGCTCGCAACGGCAACCGGGCCGGTCACGGTATCGCGTCTCGACGAGCGCACCGTGTCGGTGACGATCGACAACGGGTATCTGCTCGCCCAGACGGAGCGCATGTTCCGGAGCAACGGCCACCCGCTCCATCGAGGCGACGTCATCGCGCTGTCCAATGTCCGTATCGAAATCACCCGAGTGCTCGCCGATGGCCGGCCCGAGAGCGCGACCTTCCGGTTTTCGCGCCCCCTCGACGATCCGAGTCTTTACTTCCTCGCGTGGAAGAACGACCGCTTCGAGCGCTTCACGCCGCCGGCGGTCGGCGCTTCGGTGACGCTCGCGCCGTCGAGCGTGATCCACGGCGTAGCGCACATCAAAGACATCGTGACGCGATAGGCCGATGCGGCCGCGTTCGCGGCGCTGCTCGCGCCGTCGAAAATTCGACGGCCGACGACGACCTTATTTGAGGCGGCCCTCGAGTGCGATCGCGGAGCACGCGGTCATCGTCGCCTCGCGCAAGAGCTGGAGCGCGAGGTTGCGATCGACCGACGCCGGCACGTGCGCGAGGATCACCTCCGCGAAGTGCTTGGCGCCCACGTGGATCGCGTCGTAGTGCGCGAGCTTCTCCGGCGTGGCGGCGTGGTGACTGAAGACGTATTCGGGATCGAAGTCTAGTTCGGCCATCTTCTCTCTCTTTCGACGCGCGCGAGTATACACGGGGCCCCTGAGCCGTTTCACGTTCGCGAGGGCACTACGGCGAAGATTGGCGCAATTGACTGGGGCATTGCGAGGAGTCGTGTTCGTATTCGTCGTCGCGCGGAGCGCACCGGCCGTTGCCGACCCTTCCGACGCTGCAACGGAGAACGCGAGCTCGAACGACGAAACAGGCGGCGAATCGGACGACGCGGGCGAGCCCGAACCCCCCAGTAGTAAGGGATTCGTGATCGATGCTCCGTCGGGGCCGTCATTTGGCCTCGAAGCCCAAGCCGGGCTCGCGCTCGAATGGATGAGCGGACGGCAGCAACCGCACGCGATCTACGGCGGACTCGCGCGGCTCGCGTTTCACGACATCCAAGCCGGCGTGTCGTTCGACGCCTCGGATGCGAGCCAAGCCCGGGACCTCCTTGAAGCGCCCGTGGAACACTGGAGCGCGATCGGCGGTTTCGTCGGCGCGCGGGTGCCATACCGGCATTGGATCGACGTCGACGCCGCGATCGGCGTCGAGTCGCGGCACTATCGAAACCCCGACCCCATCTACGGTGCGAACGGCTTCGACCTCGCCAGCACCGCGCTCACGTTTCGAATCGGCGCCTCCGATCGCGGCGGCGAAAAGCTATTCGGCCCTCGTCTCGGCGCCGCGCTCGTCGTCGCGGGCGATCTGAATCACCACTCGCCCACCTGGACGCGAACCTATTCGCTCGAAGGTGGCGGATTCGGGCACACCTCCGGCACGACGCCGATCGGCGGCGTTTCCGTCGCGCTCGTCGTGGTCGTCGGTCTCGACGTGGGAGGCGGCGCCCGTCGTCGCGACTGACGACGGCGCCATGCGCTTCACCGTCGCATCCCGAGGGCGTCGGCGAAAGCGCGCTCGGAGCGCGCGTCGTATTGAAGCTCCGTCTCACCCGCGTTCCACGGGGCGGGCTTCGCGCCTTTCGTGTGACGGCACCGCCGGCACGATCGTGGAATCGAATACGGGTATCGACTCACCGGTCCGCGAGGCGATCCCATGTCGGTCATGAACCACCGCGGGACCTCACCACCACAAGCGACGCACGTGAGGAGCGCTCCCCATTCGCCGTCCGTTCCCCGTTTGCGGCGGCCGCGAAACAGAAACAGAACCAACAGCACCGCGCAGACCAAC
>DATBBD010000728.1:0-8139 GCA_036271175.1 Polyangiaceae bacterium
GAACCCTGCGCTGGACAGCCTCGCGACCAGCTCGTTCGGCATGAACGACGATCGCATCGGTTCGCCGGCGCGCGCGACGCGCCGCATGAGCCCGTAGCGGAGGAGCCGCTCCTTCCAGCCGAGCGCCGCCGCGGCAACCACGTAGTCGAACACGACGCCGCCGCCCGGTGGGAGCGAGGCGATGAACGCGAGCGTCGCGCCGAACGCGTCGTCGGTGAGATACATCGTCACGCCGAGCCACGAGAAGAACGCCGGCGCGCCGCGATCGAAGCCGGCCGACGCGAGTCCGTCGGCAAGGGTTTGCCGATCGAAGTCGACGGGTGCGAACGTCACCGATTCCGGAATCGCGATGTTCGCCTCCGCGAGCCGCTCGCGCTTCCACGCCTGCGTCGCCGGACGATCGACCTCGAACACGCGAAGCGGGCGCTCCCGGTAGGGCGAGCGGTATCCGAACGTGTCGAGGCCGGCGCCGAGCACCACGCACTGCGCGGTGCCCCGCGCCACGGCGCGCGCGAGCTCGTCCTCCGCGAGCCGACTCCGCGCGACCATGAAGCCCCGCGCCGAACGCGCCATCGTCGCTCCGTGGAGATGCCGCGCCCGTTCGATCCGTCGCTTCGCAGGTTCACCGATGATGCGCACCGCGAGCGGATCGTCGAGCACCCGCGGCGAGTCGAACAACTGGTGCGCCGCCCGCCACATCGCGACTCGAAACGCCGTTCGACTCGGTTCCGTGGCGCGCATCGGACCGTTATAGGCGGTCACTACGTCGTTTCGTTGGAAGTCTTTTTGGTCGCGGGAAATTCGAGAATACCGGTGTAAGTTTCGATGTCTGCGCGTTCGAGTGCGACGGTGGCGTTGCCGCCATCTCCAATTCAGAGGCCACTCTGCGATAAAGCTGAAAGGGGTCGTCGGCGATGCGATCTATGATCAAGCCGACTGGAGACCCCGACACCGGCGAGGTCGGGTTCTCGAAGTTGTGGAGGACGGATTTCACGGGAACGACCGTGACCGACGTGACTCCCGTCGCGGACGCGGCCGTCGAAGGCGCGGTGCACGTTACCGCCCTGGGCCAGCAGGTCCTCTTCACGATGACCAAGGGGAACGAAACTACTTTGTGGGTCATCGCCGATCCCTCTTCTTCGGCGACCCAGATCGGGCCTACCTTTCCAGGGGTCTACTGGTCGTCGACACACTCCGATGATCTCCTCTACTTCATCGCCGGCAACGCCGATTCGATCGGCTACGCGATCTGGCGCACGGACGGCACGGATGCGGGCACCTTCGAGGTCTGGTCCGGCGACTCGAGTCCCAATGCGGTGTTCGCATCAGGCTCGACCCTTTCTTTCTTGGTCGAAACTGCGCCGAATTTCACGTGGGCGCTTTGGCACAGCGACGGAACGCAGGCAGGAACCGTCTCGCTCGGCAAGTCGTTTGCCACCACTTACTTCGGCGCAAACATCGGGAACAAGACCTGCTTCGTTGGCGCGCCGACTGATCCGAGCTCGGCACGAGTCTGGGTCACCGACGGCACCGTGGAGGGCACCAGACCCGCGCTCGCAAACCCATCCGGTTCCAGTGCCGAGTCGGTCTACGCGGCGAGCGGATGACTGTTCGTCAACTTCTACTCGTCGTCGAATCTCTCCATGAGTCTCTTGATGGTCGATAGCGGCGGCGTCGGAACGACGCCAGTCAACGTGCCGGCGCCGTACGGCGCGGGGCCTGTTTACGGGACGAGCTCCGGTACCTACGTCGTTACAGGTGATAACGGAATCTACCGCTTGAGCTCGTCGGGCGTGGGGGAGCAAGTGTTCGGGCCCGGAAGTTCCGAATGGGTCGCCACGGCGAGCGGTCTGTACTTCGTCCATGACCCCTGCGACTGCAAGGCTTACGCGAGCGAAATGGAGCTCTATCGCCTGGACGCTGCCGGCGCGGTTCTGCTCGAGAGCGGCCTCGCGGCGTGCTCGACGCCGTGGACCACGACGATTGTGGCTTCGATGGCTGCGCGCCCGATCCGTGGCTCGTGCACGGCGATGGGACGCTCAATCCGGTGAGCGACGCGTTTCCCGAGACGCGCAACTCCAACCTGGTCCGCTGGGTCTCGGTCGGGGACGATCTGTTCCTCACGAGACCGGTCAACGCCCCGTCGCCGCACCCGCTCTACCGCGTCGATGCCGCGGGAACCGTCGTCCTCGTGTCGACCGACCTCGGAGTCTTCGGCGGCCAAGCCGCAGCCGCTGGTGGCAAAGTGATCATCGCGGGCGCCGAGCAACTGTTCACGCTCGATGCCGACGACCTCACGGCGCCGATTCCGATCGCCGCTCCCGAGCCGTTGAACGCGGGTCCGACGATCACCGCATCGGAGCTGCCGCTGTCGTTCCTTCGCGAATGGAACGGTTGGGAGTGGCTGTGCGACGGCAACAACGAGCTCTGGCGCACCGACGGAACCGCCGCGGGGACCGTGCATATCGCGAGCAACGTCCTGCCGGAACCGCCACTCGATCTCGGCGACACCCTTTATTTCTTCGGAACCGATCGGAACCTGTACCGAACTCGTGGGACCGCGGGCGACGTTGCGAGCGCGGTGGCGCTGACCGACTCGGGCGTCTACGTCGCAACGGGCCCGTTCTCGTTGAACGCAACGAGCTTAGGGGGCTATATCTACTTCGCCGCGTACGACGACCCTACACAGAATCCGAAGTGGTACCGAACCGACGGGACGACGGTCACTCTGTTTTCTGATCTGACGATCGCGTCGCGGCCGGTCGCGTTCGGCGGGAAACTGTTCACGTACGACACGTCGAACAACCTCTGGACCACCGATGGCGTCAGCGCGCCGGTCCTCCTGCACGCGAATGGTGCGAGCCTCGGCGGGTTACTCGGATTGGGTGTCTACGCCGAGCGCGTGTATTTCACTGGTTACGACGACGAACACGGTTCCGAGCTCTGGCGCACCGACGGCACTCCGCAAGGGACTGCCATGGAGGCTGATCTCGAGCCCGGCCCCGCGAGTTCCTCACCGGGCGGCTTCTTATCGACGCCCGGCGCCCTCTACTTTGCAGCAACGGTGGCACCTTACGGGGGCGAGCCGTGGGTGCTGCGCCACTGAACCTCGTCGCACCTCGCCCAGCGTTTTCCCTCGGCGAGTTGCACGCGTTCGATTTCTCCCGTAATGATCGGGAACACCAAAAAGGAGGCGAGCGACAGCAACCAGAACGAGGGCAACGGAAGACACGCAAGCGCCAGGTCCGTTTTGCATTTTCAGCGGGTTTTCTCGAGGAAATTGCGCGGCGGATGACGAGGCAGGAACTCATCGAACGACTCGGCGGATGGTTCCTCGGCACGCACGGTCGACAGGGTCGGAGCAAACCAGCGCGGCGACGCGCTGACAAAGGCCAACCCGAGTGCAGGCGGGTATCGCAACCCGCGAGAGCGCCCTCGCATGGACGACGTTCGTCGTCGCGGCGGAAGTGCCGTCTCGGAGCCCCGGTGACAAACCGACGGTTTCACGAGAGGGCGCTGCTCGTCGCGCGATGTCGGTCCAGGCGGCGAGCACGGTGCGCGCCGCGTGGGCGAACGTGCGCTCTCGTGTCGCCTTCGAAAGAAGGAAGACGGCGATGTGTGGAATCTTCGGTTACGCAGGCGAACGTCGCGACGCGGCGGAGCTCATTTTGACGGGGCTCAAGGGGCTCGAGTATCGCGGGTACGACTCCTGGGGAGTCGTGGTGACGAACGGCGCGCGCGCCGTGGTCGATAAAAGGGTCGGCAAGATCGGCGGCGCGACCACGGCGCTCCCGGCGAGCTCGCTCGGGCTCGGACACACGCGGTGGGCGACGCACGGTGGCGTCACGGAAGAAAATGCCCACCCGCATCTCGACTGCGACGGGTGCCTCGCGGTGGTTCACAACGGCATCGTCGACAACGACGTCGAGCTCCGGCGCGCGCTCGAGCGGCGCGGACACCGGTTTTCGTCGGAGACCGACACCGAATTGATCGCGCACCTCGTCGAAGAGGCGTTGAACGACGCATCGGCCGCTCCGCATCGTGACGCACGATCGTCGAACGACGCGCCGCGGGCGCCGCAGACCGAAACGCCGTCGTCGAACGACGTGCTCGTGCTGGCGACGATGAGCGCGTTCCGCAGGCTACGCGGTCTGAACGCGATCGTCGTGCTCGACGTCGTGACGGGCGCGCTCGCGGCGGCGAAGAATGGGTCACCTTTGGTGCTCGGCTTCGGCGAACGCGAGCACTTTCTGTCGTCGGATCAGAGCGCGATTGCGCCGCACACGCGACGGGTCTCGTTCGTCAAAGAGGGCCAAGCGGTCTCCATCGTGGCCGGTACGGCGCGGCTCTTCGACGTCGAGAGCGGACGCGAAGTGCGCGCGGAAGTGACGACCGCTCAGTGGGAGGCCGCGAGCGCCGACAAGGGCGACCATCCGGATTTCATGACCAAGGAGATCCGCGAACAGCCGAGCGCGCTCCGTCGAATTTCGAGGTCGTCGGGTGAGTCGGTGCGCGCGCTGGCCGAGCTGGTGCGCGCGAGTCGCGACGTCTTCGCGATCGGGTGCGGAAGCGGCTTTCACGCGGCGCTCGCGACCGAATATTTCTTCGGCGCCGCGGGAGTTCGCGTCACCGCCGTCCCGGGGTCGGAGTTCTCGCATCGGCTACGGTTCGTGACGCAGGGCTCGCTCGTCATTGCGCTGTCTCAAAGCGGCGAGACCATCGACATTCTGGAGGCGGTCCGCGGCGCGCGAGACAACGGCGCGACCGTCGCGGCGCTCACCAACGTGGAGGGTTCGTCGCTCGCCCGATTCGCGGACGTCGTCGTGCCGCTCGGCGTTGGGCCGGAGCGTTGCGTGCTGTCCACGAAGAGCCTCGTCGCGAAGCTCGCGCTGTCGTTTTTGACGGCGCGCGCGCTCGCGGGAGATCTCGCAACGGCAACTCGGATGGTCGAACGCGCCGCGGCGGACATCGAAGGCATGCTGGACGGCGACCGCAGGCGCGCCGTCTACAAAACTGCACTAACAATAAATGACAGTAGGCACTTGTTCGTGCTCGGTCGCGGACCGAGCTTCGCGCTCGCGCTGGAGACGGCGTTGAAGGTGAAGGAAGTGAGCTACATGCACGCGGAGGGGTTCGCCGCGGGCGAGTTGAAGCACGGTGTGATCGCGCTGATCGAGCCGAAAACGCCGTGCATCGTTCTCGCGCCGAACGACGACACGCGCTCCGACGTGATGGCCGCCGCGATGCAAGTCAAAGCGCGCGGGGCGACGGTCATCGGCATCGCGCCGGAGCCGCACGACGCGTTCGATCACTTCATCGAGGTCGCGGATCTGGGCGACGCGACGGCGATCGTCAACGCCGTGCCGGCGCAGCTCCTCGGTTACGATCTCGCGCGCCTGCGCGGGAACGATCCGGACATGCCGCGCAATCTCGCGAAAAGCGTGACCGTGAAGTGAGCCTTCAGCCCTGAAGCGCATCGCGCAGGGCCGCTGCGATTTCGTCGTGAACGCGGCGGCCCGCCTTGAAGAAGGCGGACAGGCTGAAAAAACCATGGATCATGCCGGCGTAGTTCGAGAGCACGACCGGCACGTCGGCGTCGAGGAGGCGTGCCGCGTATGCTTGCCCCTCGTCGCGAAGCGGATCGAACTCTGCCGTGACGATCAGGGCAGGGGGCAAGCCGCGCAGATCTTTGCGACGAAGCGGCGACGCGTACGGATGTTCCCGGTCGGCGGGGCGCGGAAGATACTGCTCGCGGAACCAAATCACGTTCTTTCGAGTCAGGTAAAATCCCTCGGCGTTGTGATGATGCGACGGCGTCTCGATCGACACGCTGTCGGTGACCGGATACACGAGCGCCTGAAAACGGATCGGAGGGCCGCCGCGATCCTGTGCGATCAGGCACACCGCTGCGGCGAGTGACGCGCCGGCGCTGTCGCCGCCGAGCGCGACGCGCGTGCCGTCGAGGCCGAGCGAAGCGGCGCGGGCGACGATTTGCTGGAGCGCGGCGAAGCAATCTTCCGGCGCTGCGGGAAACGGATGCTCGGGCGCGAGACGATATTCGACCGAAGCGACGGCAATGTTGGCGAGCGTCGCGAGCGTCCGGCAATCGGCGTCGGACTCCTGCACGCTACCGATGACGAAGCCGCCTCCATGAAACCACACGAGCACCGGCAACGGCTTCTTCGCTCGGCCGGCCTCGGTTTTTGGGCGAAAGAGGCGCACGGCGAGCTCGCCTTCGGGTCCGTTCACGACGACGTCTTCGACGTCCGCTTCCGGCCCGGGCGGCAAGAACGCGCGTCGATCGCGAGACAGCGCGCGCGCCTCTCCGGGCGAGAGCGTCGAGAGCTCCGGCAGATTCATGGACGCGAGACGGTCGAGCAACATTCTAACTTCGGGATCGACTGGCATATTTGTCCCTTGGAGAACGCGGGCCGTCGCGAGGTGTCGCTTCGCGCGGCTAGCCGTTCGGGCGGGGCGATGATATTCGTGTTGGATCGCGAGCACTCTCGCTCACGACGAAAGACTACAGCTCAACGCAGTTGAGCTGATCGGGAAAGACCAGAGCGCTGATGTCGATGTTCACGCGGAGCACCCTGTTCGGTCTGATGGGTATTGCCGGTCTCGTGGGTTCGCTCGGGACGGCGTGTTCGAGCGATAGCGGCGGACAAGGGCAAGAAGGACCCGAAACGGGCGCGCCGAACGCAACGGGAGGGGGCGGCGCGGGCAACGCTTCGGGCGCGACGAGCTCCGGCGGCAACACCGGTTCGGGAGGCGCGACGAGCTCCGGCGGCGAAACCGGCTCGGGAGGCGCGACGAGCTCTGGCGGCAAAACCGGCTCGGGAGGCACCCTGGCGACCGGGGGCGCTTCGGGAAGTGGCGGAAGCGGCGCGGTTTCGGACGCGGGCCCCGACGGGAACGGGGGGCCCGACGCCTCGTCGGGCGGCGGCGCTGACGGCTCGGTTCCCGACTCAGGTGCTGATTCGGGGGCACCTGGTCCGGCGATCACCGGCGTGGGAGCGCCCATCGCCGGCGTCCCCGTCGCGAGCGCGTCGATCGGGGCTGCGGGCGGCACGCTCACGTCGGGCGACGGACAAGTCGTGCTCACGATCCCCGCGGGCGCGCTCGCCACGACGACGACGATCGGCATCCAGGCGATCGACAATCTCGCGCCGGGCGGCACGGGTTACGCCTATCGCTTCACGCCGGACGGGCAACAGTTCACGAAGGCCGTCACGTTGGCGTTCACGCCGACGTACGGGCAGCTCGACGGCTCTTCCGTCGACCACGTCGGGCTCGGGTTTCAAGACACCGCGCACGAGTGGGAAGTCGTGCCGGTCACCGCGAACACGACGACCAAAACCGTCACCGCGACGACCACGCACTTCACCGATTATGCCTACCTGCTCACGTTGTTCATCGACGGCTCGAACGTGCTCTTCACGAAGCAGAGCGCGCTCTTTTCCGTCATGGCCGTCGACCCGACGTTGGACGCCTGGGGCAAGCCGCAATCGCTCGCGCAGACCGGCAACCCGACGTGGCTCCTCGATGGAACGACACTCGGCAACGGCAGCGACGGCACGCTCGCCCCGTTCGCCGAGGACGCGACGTACACCGCTCCCGCGACCATTCCGTCCACCGATCCGGTGAGCGTGTCGGCGTCGTTCAAAGCGTCCGGCGGTCAGCAAGTGACGCTCGCGACCAATGTCTACATTCTCGCGCATCAATATCACCTCGACGTCACGATCATCGACGACATGACGTGCGTCTCCGGCGGCTCCGGTTATTCCTTCGACTACAGCACCGAAGGCGGCATCGACTTGACGCTCGATGCGTCGTTCAACGTCACGTCGTCGAACCCGACGCCGGCGACGACCCCGACGATTTCGGCCGCAACGGTGTGCGTCGGCGTCTGCACCGCGACCCCCGAGCCGGCCAAGACGCCGGGGCTCGCGCTGTCGACCGTCACCGGCCACTGGCAGCGCCTTCTCCGCCGTTTGGCGCTCAAGCCGTCGGGCACGGCCTCCGGTGACCCGGACCTCGAGGTGGATTGCGGCGCCGCCGGCTCGCACGAATTGACCGCCTCCGCCGACCCGTGGAATGCGCCCGGTTATCTCGGTTACCTCAAAGGGAAGGACGGAG
>DATBBD010000729.1:0-2260 GCA_036271175.1 Polyangiaceae bacterium
CAAGCGTGGTGGTCGGTTGTGACGAGGTCCACGACGCGAAGCCGCCCGGCAGATTGAGACTCAGCCCGCGCGGGCGCGTGCCGATGAGGTGCGCGTGGTCGTCATCCTCCTCTTGCTTCAGCGCCGACGAGGTCGGATCCGGGCACGTGCCGCCTGCGCCGTGATCGCCGAGGCTCGACGTCACGACCCCGACGTGAATGTCGGTGATCCCCGAACCCGACGCGACGAGCCCTTGGACCAACTTGGGGACGGTCGCGTTGAGGACGTCTTGCTTGTCTTTCATCGAGCTCGAGTTGTCGACGAGAAGGAGCAGATCGAGCTTGTGCGTCGTGGTGAGCCCCGTCGCCGGCCCGATGCGCGGGCCTGCATCGGCGATCGTCGCGCTTCCGCCGACGGATCCTTCGGCTTCTCCCACGCCGCCCGAGCCGGCGTTGCCGGAACCGCCGGCGCCTGAACTTGCACCGCCCGCGCTCGCGTCTGGGGTTTTGTCCCCCTCGCTCGATGCGGGTACTCTCCCCCCGACCTCGACCGTCTTGCCACTGCATGCGGCAGCGAACAGTAACGTCCAAGAAAATCGCGCCCCCACCCGGATCCACTGCCCTCTGCGTGTGTGCATGCCGATGAATGACTCGCGAGCCCCCCGTCGATCGCTTTTTCTCCGATCGCCGGAGCGACGGGTCGCGTCGGTCGTCGTCCTGGCGCTCAGCCTTGCCGGATTGGCCGTCACTCGGCAAGCGCGGGCGGCCGATGCGGAAGAGCCGATCCGCGTGAGCTACCAGGCGCCGCCGAGTTGTCCCGACGTGCTCGCATTTTTCCTGCAAGTGCGCGCCCGAACGCACCACGTGCGGCTCGCGGAGATGGGCGAAAACGGGACGCCCGTCGCCGTCGCGATCCAATCGACCGACGCCGGCTCCGTCGGCACCCTCCAGGTCGCGTTCCCGACGGGCGAGCCGTTCGTGCGTCGCGTCGAGGCCCCGACGTGTGACGGGGTCGCGGTCGCGTTGTCGCTGGTGCTCGCGTTGACGTTCGACCCCGCGGCGCGCACGTCGTTCGCTGCGCCGCAAGCCGCAGCGGGCGCACCGGATGCTTCCGCGCCGGCTGCGCCGTCGGGGTCGTCGAATCCGCCGTCGGGCCCGCCGCCAATCGCGCCGCCTCCGCCGATTTGCCCTGTCCCCACAGCGCCGGCCCCGACTTCACGGACGTTCCCTGAGCACGATTGTGACGATCGCGCCGCCGGGCGCCCCAAAAAAAATCGAGAGCGAGCCGTTTTCGGAGTTGGCGGCCTCCTCATGAGTGGGATGGGTCCGTCGGTGAGGGCAGTGCTGTCTCCATTCGTGGAGTACGGCGTTTCGGAAGGGTGGTGGACACCGAGCGTCGCGCTGTCGCTCACGTGGTCGCCGACCGAAGAAATCCGCGCGCCGAGCGGGCGGCACGTCGACCTCGCGTTCCTCGGCGGTCGCGCGATGACTTGTCCGGTCACCGCGGAGCTCCCGGCGTCGTTTGCGCTCAGCCCCTGCGCCGGCATCGATGTCGCGCGCCTTCACGGCGAAGGCGACGCCGATGTGGCGGGCGCGCGAGGCGAAGGTCGATTTTGGGTGGCGCCCTTTCTTGCGGGTCGCGTCAGAGAGGAGATCGATCACCGGCTCCTCATCGACGTCGTGGCCGGCGTGGGGTTACCGCTCTCGCACGAACCCTTTGCGCTCGTCGGGCCGTCGGAGACGGTGTTCACGGTCCCGTCGGTGGCCGGAATGGTGGGTCTTTTCGCGGGGGTACCGTTTCCGTGATCGAACGCCCCGGCAAACGACATTGGGATCCCGTGAGCATGCGCGAGCCGGCCTACGACCTTTCCGGCGGCTCGAGCGGGGTGGTCATCGAGCCTTCCATGAATCCGAGCGCCGCGGATACTCCGCGCGAAGAAGACGAGTTGCGCGCGCTGGTGAAGGCGCATTTCTCGTTCATCTGGCGTTCGCTGCGTCGTCTCGGGGTCGCCGCGAACGACGCCGACGACGCCGCGCAGCGCGTGTTCTGGGTCGCATCGCAACGCCTCGCGGACATCGAGGCCGGTAAAGAGCGCGCGTTCTTGTTCGGCACCGCGACGCTCATCGCGCACGAGTTTCGTCGCGCCGGCAAGCGTCGACCCGAGGTCGCCGAAACCGACGTCGACGTCCCGGACGGCGGCCCGACTCTCGACGAGCTCGTCGATCGACGTCGAGCGCGCGCGCTGCTCGACGACGTGCTCGACCGCATGCCGATGGAGCAG
>DATBBD010000730.1:0-3488 GCA_036271175.1 Polyangiaceae bacterium
TCCGTGAAACCCTTGATCGCGTGCTTGGCGGCGCAATACGCGCTCTGGAGTGGGATCGACCGAACCGCAAGGGCGGAGCCAACCTGAACGATCGTGCCTCGATCGCGGGCCTTCATTCGCTTGAGGGCCGCGAGCGTTCCATGAACGCAGCCGAGGTACGTCACCTCGGTGACCCTTCGATATTCCTCGGCCGTCATTTCCGCCACGGGAGCGAACACGGAGACCATCGCATCGTTTACCCAAATGTCGATCGAGCCGAGTTCTCGTTCGACTTCTTCCGCCGCGTGCTCGACGGCGTTCGCGTCCGCAACGTCGAGCGCAAGCACCAGCGAGCGCCCACCTCGGGATTCGACCTCCGCACGGGTCGCTTCCAATCCTTCGCGACCGCGAGCGATCAAGCCGATGTCCGCACCGCGAGCGGCCAGCGCTCGAACCGTCGCGCGCCCGACGCCGGCAGAAGCGCCCGTCACGACCGCGATCTTTCCCTTCAAATCATGATGAGTCATGACCGATTTGGAAAGGCAACGACCGTGCCCAACTCGCGCGAGCGGCGCGCCGGCGCGTTCATCACGAGCTCGCGGGCCGTTATCACGAGCTCGCGGGCCGCGAAGTCGTCGTTCGTTTCGCCAGATGGACGAATTGCGGCGCCGACATTGTCTCGCTCGCGCGAATTGCCCCGTCGTTCGCGCGCGCTCGAGCCGCAGTTCGATCGTCGTCGGGTGTCGAGTCGGCACTATTTCCAGCGTAATCGGCGTCTCGCGTGCGGCGTCGCGCCAGGTCGAGTTCGCCGCATACGTGGCATGTCGCGTGCAGTTACGGCGCCGCGTGAATGCTTCGATCGGTAAGAGACGGTGGGCGATCGCCGAGGGATACATTCCGCCGTACGGCCACGGCCAGGCACCCGAGTTCACGAGTCACGAGACCGCGTGCTTGCTGAACGCCTCGGACGAAGAGGCGCACGTGGTCATCACGGTCTACTTCGGTGACCGCGATCCGGTCGGTCCGTATCGGATCACGGTGCCGGCTCGCCGCACGAAGCACCTGAGGTTCAACGACCTCGAGGCGCCGGAGCCCATTCCGCGCGGCACGGACTACTCGAGCGTCATCGAATCCGACGTGCCGATCGTCGTGCAACACACCCGTCTCGACTCGCGCCAGGCCGACACAGCCCTCTTGAGCACCATCGCTTTTTCCTCGGATTGATCTCGCGAAGAAGGGTACCCGTCCATGAACGTCAGCGATTTTTTGCTGCAGAGACTTGCGGCGTGGGGCGTGAAGCGCGTCTTCGGCTTTCCCGGGGACGGCATCAACGCGATCCTGGGTGCCTTCAATCGCAATGATCACGGAATCAAGTTCGTCCAGGTGCGCCACGAGGAGATGGCGGCGTTCATGGCGTGCGGTCACGCCAAGTTCACCGGCGAGGTCGGCGTTTGTCTCGCCACTTCCGGCCCGGGCGCCATTCACCTCCTGAACGGCCTCTACGACGCCAAGATGGATCACGCGCCGGTGGTCGCCATCGTCGGTCAGTCCGCCCGTTCGGCGATGGGCGGCGACTACCAGCAAGAGGTGGATCTCCAGAACCTCTTCAAGGACGTCGCGCACGAGTACGTGCACACTTGCATGACGGCCGAGTCGGCGCGGCATCTCGTCGATCGCGCCGTTCGAATCGCGAAGGCCGAGCGTACGGTCACGTGCCTCGTTTTCCCGAAGGACGTCCAGGAAATGGACGCAGCGGAGCCCGGGCACGCACACGACACCGTGCACACTTCGGTGGGGTACGTGGCGCCCCGAGTGGTCCCCGTCGAGTCGGAGCTCGACCGCGCCGCGCAGGTTTTGAACGCCGGCGAGAAGGTCGCCATGCTCGTCGGCGCGGGCGCGAAAGATGCGGCCACCGAAGTGGTCGCTGTAGCTCAGGCGCTCGGCGCCGGCGTCGCGAAGGCACTGCTCGGCAAGGCCGTCGTCCCCGACGATCTGCCGTTCGTCACTGGCCCCATCGGGCTCCTCGGAACCAAGCCGAGCTGGGACTTGATGATGGAGTGCGACACGCTGCTCATGGTCGGTTCGAGCTTTCCCTATGCCGAGTTCTTGCCCAAGGAAGGCAAGGCGCGCGGCGTCCAGATCGACGTCGACGGACGCATGATCGGTATGCGCTACCCGATGGAGGTGAACCTCGTCGGCGACTCGAAAGAGACGCTCCGCGCCCTTCTTCCCCGCCTTCGACGGCGACCGCCGGAGGACGCCTGGCGCCGGAAGATCGTCGAGGCCAACGCGGCGTGGGAGAAGCTGATGGACGAACGGGCACACGCGCCCGCCGATCCCATGAACCCCCAGCGCGTCTTCTGGGAGCTCTCGCCGAGGTTGCCCGATCGCTGCATTTTGACTTCCGACTCGGGCTCGGCGGCAAATTGGTTCGCCCGCGATCTGAAGCTGCGAAAGGGAATGATGGCGAGCCTGTCCGGGTCGCTCGCCACGATGGGCCCCGGCGTTCCGTACGCCATCGCCGCGAAGTTCGCTCACCCCGATCGTCCGGTGATCGCGCTCGTCGGCGATGGCGCGATGCAGATGAACGGAAATGCGGAGATGCTGACCGTCGCCAAGTACTGGGAGGAGTGGTCGGACCCGCGTTTCGTCGTGCTCGTGCTCAACAACGGCGATTTGAACCAAGTCACCTGGGAGATGCGCGCCATGGAAGGCGACCCTCGGTACGAGGCTTCACAGTCGCTCCCCGATTTCCCTTACGCGAGGTATGCGGACCTCATCGGCTTGAAGGGGATCCGCGTGGATCGACCGGAGGACCTCGGGCAGGCCTGGGAGAGTGCGCTCTCTGCCGATCGTCCCGTCGTCCTCGAGGCCATCGTCGACCCCGACGTGCCGCCGCTGCCGCCGCACATCACCTTGAAGCAGGCAAAAGCGTTCGGAATGACCCTCCTTCGCGGGGACGCGGACGAAGGCGGGATCATCAAGCAAGCCGTCCGTCAGATGTTCCCCGGTACGTCGGAGAAATCTTAACGTGCACGTCGAGGCGATCGTCGAGCGGATTTCCGTGTCGGCGTTCGCGGTGCCGACAGATCGCCCCGAGTCGGACGGAACGCTCGCGTGGAATCGAACCGTGCTCGTGGTGGTCGAAGCGTCGAGCAGCGACGTGACTGCGCTCGGCTACACCTACGCCGACGAGGCGACCGCGCTCCTCGCGAACGAGACGCTCGCCAAGATCGTCGTCGGCAAGAACGCGATGGCCGTCGAGCGAAACTACGACGGGATGGTCGCCGCGGTTCGAAACCTCGGTCGCGACGGGATCGCCGCCATGGCCATCTCGGCCGTCGACGCGGCGCTCTGGGATCTGAAGGCGCGCCTGCTCGGCGTGTCCATCCTGTCGCTCCTCGGCGCGGCCCGCGACCGGGTGCCGATCTACGGGAGCGGCGGTTTCACGTCCTACGACTCGAAGGAACTCGCCGGACAGCTCGCGGGGTGGGTAAAAAAAGGGATTT
>DATBBD010000731.1:0-2106 GCA_036271175.1 Polyangiaceae bacterium
CACCGGAAATTTCGCGAGGAATTCGTACGCGTACGATTGATTCAATGTCGCGACCCGGTGCCCGTGAAGCTCGTCCAGGCTGTGCTGTTTCTGTCCGCGACGCACCGCGAGCGTCTCGCCGAACACGAAGTACGGCTTCGACAAGAGAATGCGATCGCGCCGCTCCGGCGTGTCTTCGAGTCCGTTCATGATGACGTCGAAATCGCCGCGTTCGAGCGTCGGCACGAGGTTCGACCATTCGGCTTGGGCGAACCGCACTCGGACGCCGAGGCGCCGTCCGAGCGCGTCGGCGATGTCCACTTCGAACCCGATCAGATGCTTCGGATCCTTCGGATCCTCGTAGACGTACGGCTCGCCGCCTTGCACGTCGCCGCCCCAGACCAGTTCGCCCCGCGCTTTCACGCGGGCGAGCGTGTCGTCCGGGTCAGCCGGCGCGCTCGGCGTTGCGCTCGACGCCGCTACGAGCAATCCGAGGGCCAAAGAGAGCACGGCGCATCATCGCCGCGTGCCGCCCGGACCCGCAAGCGCGTCGGCGAAGGCGGAAGGTGCGCTGCTGCCTGCGCGCTCGAGCGGTGCGCTCCGCTCAGAGGCGGGGCATCCGCATCTTCAGGCCGCGCCCGGCAAGGTAGCGCTTCAGCTCGCCCACCGTGTAGTCGCCGTAGTGGACCATCGACGCGACCAATGCGGCATCGGCGTGCCCCTCGGTCAGCACGTCGTAGAGGTGCTCCGGTTTACCGGCGCCACCCGACGCGATCACCGGAATTTCGACGGAATCGGCGATCGTGCGCGTCAGCCGGAGCTCGTACCCTTCGCGCGTGCCGTCGGCGTCGATCGAGTTCACGACGAGCTCGCCCGCGCCGAGCTGTTCGCCCTTTTTCGCCCACGCGATCGCGTCCATGCCGGTCGCCGTGCGTCCGCCGTTGATCACGATTTCGTACCCCGAAGGGATGTCTCTCGACGGTTCGGTCCGTTTCACGTCCATCGACAGCACGACGCTTTGCGCACCGATCGCGTCCGAGCACCGCCGGATCAAGTCGGGGTCCTTCACCGCGGCGCTGTTCACGTTGATCTTCTCTGCCCCCGCGAGCCGGAGCTTCGTCGCGTCCTCGACCGACCGAATGCCGCCGCCGACGGAGAACGGAATGAACACCTCGGCGGCCACGCGCTCCACCACGTCGAGCATGATCCCGCGGTTTTCGCTGGACGCAGTGATGTCGTAGAACACCAGCTCGTCGAGCCCTTCCGCGTAATATTGCCGCGCCTTTTCGACCGGATCGCCAATGTCTTTCGTATCCACGAAGCGGACGCTCTTCGCGAGCTTGCCGTCACGGACGTCGAGACAGGAGATGATGCGCTTGCTTAGCATGGAGGGGGAGTGAGGGCCGGGCGGCGTGCGACGGTCAGCAGGTGCCGTTCCACTTCGAGAATCTTTGGAGCAGAGCGAGGCCCAGGGGACCGCTCTTCTCGGGGTGGAACTGCGTCGCGAAGAGGTTTTCGTTGCCGAGGGCGCAGCAGAAGGCGCCGTCGTAGTCGGCGGTGGCGTACACGCGCGAGGCGTCTTTGGGTTGCGGGTAATACGAGTGCACGAAGTAAAACTCATCGCCCGGCTCGATGCCGTCGAGGAGCGGGTGCGGTTTTTCGACGCGCACTTCGTTCCAGCCGATGTGAGGGACCTTCACGCGCGCGTGGCTCGGCCGAAATCGGACGGTCTCGCCGGGGATGAGCCCGATCGACGGCGTGTCGCCCTCCTCCGAGCGGTCGAGGATGATCTGCGCGCCGACGCAGATCCCGAGAATGGGCACGCCCCGCCGATGCGCCGTGCGAATCGCGTCATCGAGTCCGCGCTTCTTCAAGGTGTCCATCGCGCTCTTCGCCGCACCGACACCCGGGAAAATCACCCGCTCTGCCCGCGCCACCGCGTCGGGATCCAGCGTGATCACCGATTCGACGCCGACATGATCACACGCGCGCTTCACACTGCGAAGGTTGCCCGCGTCGTAGTCGACAATGGTGATCATGGGACGTCCGGGGGCGCTATAGCACGGCTCTCAGATGCGGACGTCAGAGGCGTTGCGGACGCTGGCGTCGTGAGATTGGTTTCTGGGG
>DATBBD010000732.1:0-1965 GCA_036271175.1 Polyangiaceae bacterium
GGCGGCGTCGGCAGCGCCGTCGTTCCGGCGGACGTCAACGTGATGGCGAAACCCTTGCCGGCGACTCGCGAGAAGCGACCGAGGCGCTCGTGGCTCGGCGTGCCGAACGTGTACTCGATGGTGCCCCCGCTCTGCAGATCCACGCGACCGTTCGCGATGGGTTGTGCGCGCACCGAGACGAGGAGCGCGTCGGAGCTCCACGCGAACGCGCGCGCTTTGACCTGGACGAGGAGCTCGACCGGATCGGCGTTCTTCGGATCTGGCACGCGGATCTGATTCGGATCGAGCGGCAGCGCGACGGCGGCCGGTCTCACGGACGATGCCGCGGGCGCGCCCGCGGCCGCTTCCCGGTGACGCGAAGCATAGAGCACTGCCACGGCGCCCAGCGCCGCGAGCCCCACGCCGAGAACGACCCAGGGAAGCGCCTTCGGCGCGCTCGCAGGCGCGTCGAACGACTCGCTCGGCATCGGGCCGCGGCCGAACGGCGAAGACGGCGCGCCGGCGCTCGATGCCGCAGCGTCGGGTTGCTCGGCGCCGCAGATCGGGCAACGACCGCCGGAAGCCGAAATCACGGTTCCGCATTGCCAGCAGGCGTGACGCGAACTCGACTGCATGAGCGAACGAGGTTACGGCAGGCCTGCGTCTTCGTACATCTCTTCGATGCGGTAGCCGCCGGTGCTCGGGCCAAGCAAAAATACGAGCTCGCTGCCGAGCAGGTGCGACGGATTGCCCGCCAAGATGGGGACTCGCACGAGCACCTGATCGCCGTGCGGCGCGATGGGCAAATTGCGATCGGCGCCCGAGCCGTCGCTCTCGACGTGGACCTCGACCTCCGGCGAACGATAGAGCACCTCGGGGGCGAGCACGGTGTAGTCCACGCGGTCGAGCCGGCGACGCCACGTGGTGAGCGCTGGCTCGGCGCGGCCATGCGGACGCGTGCGGACGTGGGCCGCGCGATCGAACAATCGCTCGAGGGCTTCGGCGTCTTCGCGCACGACTGCGGCGAAGAAATCGTCGACCGTCCGCCGCGCCGGGCGCGTGTCGATCGGTTCGGTGAGCACGACGAGGCCGCTCTCCGGCGTCGCGCTCGCTTTCGGCTCGGGCAACTCGAGCACGGGCTCGATGGCGATGCCCGGCGGTCTCGGCGGGGGCACCCGCTCGCTCGCGACGCCGCTCTCCGCCGGAACGACGGCCGCGCACGCCATCGCGAAAAGCGCGCCGACGCACAGCGACGGAGCGCCGACGCCGAGTGCCTTCGACGTCGCCCGGCCGTGCGCTTCAGATCGACTCGAACGTCGGATCATCGGCACGCGTCATCGTGACGAACGCTTGCTGCGCGACGTTGTGCCAGCCGTCCGGGACGACTTCGAGCCCGCTGACGACGATGGAGAAATGCGTCGTGTCCACGTTCGGGATCCGCGCTTGCTGCATGCCGTCGTCGCCGAGCAACTCTTCGACGTCCTGGCGTCCCTTCAACACGCGATACGCCGTGCGCTCGGTGCCGCGGTGAACGCCGACCAGATATTCGCCGTTCGTCACCAGGAGATCTCCGGCGTTCTTCGGAAAGCCCTCTTCGGCCGATAGGCGATCGACGAGGGAAATACTGGCGCGGAGCGCGGTGCGAATGTGCTCCGGCGACACGACCTGTTCGGCGAGGTGACCCGCGTCGTGCAGGAACGACAGGAACAAATAAAAGAAGAGCTCGCTGTCGGTGTCGCCGCGAACGTTGCGACGAAGAAACTCGGGCTGCGATTCGAGGAGCCGCTCGCGCAGCATCGAGAAGCCGCCGATGGTCCCCGTCTGTGCGAAGAGCCACTGACGATAACGAAACGGATGCGTGTTCTCGGTACGGAGACCGCCGACCGTGGGGCGCCTCACGTGACCGACCAGCACGTCCGTGCGAACGCCTTCGATCACTGGCGTCGGATCGATCACTTCGCGTTCGTCGATCGGCCGACGCCGGAG
>DATBBD010000733.1:0-6691 GCA_036271175.1 Polyangiaceae bacterium
CCGCGTGGATTTCGTCCGCTCCGCGCGCGGCGCACGACCCCTTGGGAGCGCCGTCCGGACGTCGATTCACGCACACGAAGAGCAGGCGCTTCCGCTTTGCCATGACGAAGAGAACGACGCCGACCGAGCGCGGTCAAGCGCGCGGTTCGGAGGACCGCACATCCCCGTGGCTCCTTTGTTCGGCGCGACGGTTCGGAATGCAGAGATGCACGGTGGTTCCTTCGCCGGGTTGGCTCACCACCTCGACGCGCCCCCCGTGAGCTTGGATGATCCGATCGGCGATCGGAAGCCCGAGCCCCGTTCCGCTCGGACGCGTGCTGAAAAAAGGGTCGACCGCACGACGAAGCGTCTTCGGGTCCATGCCGACGCCGTGATCGGAAACGGTGATCCGAACGCCGGGCGCGTCCGGAGTGACGTCGGGAGCCGCCGAAACGACGATTTTACCGCCATCGGGCATCGCCTGGCAGGCGTTCGCGAGGATATTTTGAAGCGCGAGCCGGAGGAGCCCGGCGTCGGCCCAGACGGTCTGGACGTTGGGCTCGCTCGTGACGTTGGCTTCGAGCGCGTAAGCGTCGGGAAGGCCCGTCCCGAGCAGTCGAAAGATTTCGTGGAGCGGCACTTCTTCGCGCCGGACGCTCATCGGTCGCGCGAAGCGCAGGAGCTCGGTCACGAGGTTGTTCAGCCGGGTCACCTCTTCTTCGACGATTTCGAATAGCTTGTCCCGGTCTTCGGCGACGAGGCGGTGTCGCTTCAAGGTCGTCGCGGCGTTCTTGATCACCGCCAGCGGGTTTCGTACTTCGTGCGCGATCGAGGCCGCGAGCTCGCCGACGGAAGCGAGCTGCCGTTTGCGAAACAGCTCCTCTTGAACGACGCTGAGCTCCAGGTACGAGTCGGTGAGTTCGGAGGTAGCCTGGCGAAGCTCGTTCGCGGTGGTTTCGAGCTCCTGCGCCGCGCGGCGATAGCGGACGAGCAGCGTGTCGGCGACGCCGAAGCCGTAGACCAGGAAGGCGTACGGGACGAGGTACGGCGTCCCGACGATCCCGCTCACCGACAGAATGTCGTTCACCGCACAGAGGACGATGACGACGTGGCCCAGAAGCGCGCCGCGCACCTCTCGTCGCCCGCCGTAGAAAGCCCGAGCGAGGACGAACATCGTCAGGAGCCCCTCGCCGATGACGAGCACGTACCCGGAAACGGCGACCGCCGTGGGGCGAGCGAAGGCGCGCGACGTCTCGAGGCCGAAGAGATGAAGCTTCGCGACGTGAACGGTTCCCGGCTCCCACCAATGTCCGGTGACCATGAGCAGCGCGTAGAACACCGCGAGCGCGTACACGGCGGGGAGCACGCGTCGCACACGAGCAGGGGCGACGTACTGGAACCCGAAGTGAACGTTCAGCGCGGTCGATGCGAACGCGCCGACGTGGGTGACGACGGACGCCGTGATCCATTGAGACACGCCGTGAACCGCGGCGGCGCCGGCGAGGCCGCAATCGGTGACGGCGATCGCGAAGCAGAGGAGTCCGAAAACGAAATACTCCGCGTCGCGACGACGCGCCGCGTACGCTTGGAGAAAGAACGCCCCGACCGCGATTTCCACCGCCGCCCACGCGCCGAAGAGCCCGGCGAGCAGCGGTGTGTTCATGATCGAGTCATACCAGCGGCCGGATCCGCCTGTCATCGACCGGGGCCCCCGCGGCGGGGACGTCGGCACGAAAGTCTGCTACATCAGCCGACTCGATTGGGCGACACTTTCGGCGGAAACTTCCGGACAAGAGGTCGAGGTCGAGCAGCACGATGAGTTACGTGGTTCTTGCCCGGAAATGGCGCCCGATGGGCTTCGACGATCTCGTCGGGCAGGAGCACGTCTCGCGCACGCTCGGCAACGCGATCGCATCCGGACGCGTCGCGCACGCCTTTCTGTTCACTGGCGTTCGAGGCGTCGGCAAGACGACGGCCGCGCGTATTCTCGCGAAAGCATTGAATTGCACGGGAACCGCCGACGATCCACACACCGGGCCGACGGCGTCACCGTGCCTCCAGTGTTCGGCGTGTCGCGAAATCGCGCTCGGCACCGACGTGGATGTCCGCGAGATCGACGGCGCCAGCTACAACGGCGTCGACGAGGTCCGAAAACTGCAGGATTCCCTGCCGTACCGACCTGCGCGAGACCGCTTCAAGATTTTCATCGTGGACGAAGTCCACATGCTGTCTCAGAGCGCGTGGAACGCGTTCTTGAAGACGCTCGAGGAGCCGCCTCCGCACATCAAGTTCATCTTCGCAACGACCGAGGTCCACAAGGTCCCGATCACCATTCTGTCGCGCGTCCAGCGATTTGACTTCAAGCTCATCCCGACGCAGCTCATCGCGAATCGACTCCGGCACGTGCTCTCGGTGGAGAAGGTCGAGAGTGACGACGGCGCGCTGCAGATCATCGCGCGCGAAGCCGCGGGCAGCATGCGCGACGCGATGAGCCTGCTCGATCAAGTCATCGCCTGGAACGATCAGAAGCTCGACGCCGATTCGGTCGCACGGGTCCTGGGCGTCGCGAGCCGGCAAGTGCTCCACGACATCGCCCGCGCCCTGGTCGACGGAGACGCCGCGCGGTGTCTCGACGTCGTGAAGGGGCTCGCGAATCAGGGCTACGACATCGCGACGGTCGCGCGCGACCTGCTCGCGCTCCTTCGCGACCTGGTCGTCGCCAAGGTGTGCAAAGAGCCCGCAGATCTATTGGATCTCGCGGATCTCGAGCGGCGCGACGTCGTCGATCTCGCCACGCGCGCGACCGTCGACGACCTCGTCCGTTTGCATCAGGGTTTCTCGACGGGCTTCGACGACGTCGTGAGGAGCGGACAGCCGCGCGCCGGCCTGGAGATGCTCCTCGTCCGACTCGCGCGGCGCCCGCCACTCATTCCCATCGACGACCTGATCGCCCGGCTCGCGACGTTGGAGAAGAAGCTCGGCGCGCCGCCACGCCGCGGGCCCTCTGACGCGGGGGACCCGCGTGGCCCGTCGCGGCCGCTCCCGTCGGCGCCCCCGCAGCGACGCGACGCCGCGCCCGAAGCACCGTCGAGCGCCCCCCGCGTCACCGCGGAACCTGCGGCAGAACACGTCGCGCCGCCCCGCGTCGCGCCTGCGGCAGAACACGTCGCGCCGCCCCGCGTCGCGCCAGCGGCGGAACACGTCGCGCCGAGGCCAACGCCCGCGCCCGTTTCGTCCCCGGTGACGTCCCCGCCGCGTACCAACGGCGTCGCCGTCGCTCGCGCCGCGTCGAATGGCGCGGCCGCTACCGGTTCGAGCGGCAGTCCCGGCGCCGGCTCGAACGGCGCGCCCGCGGGCGTCGCCGCGTGGCGAAGCATCATCGAAGGCGTGCGCGCGGAGCGACCGGAGCTCGCCGCGTGCTTGCATCATGCAACCTTGGTCGAGGCGTCCGCGGAACGCATCTCGCTCGGCTTCGAGCCGGGAAGCGTCTTCGAGCGAGCGGCGCAGAGCGACGGGGCGGTCGCTCTCTTGCGGAAGATCGCACGCGGCGTCTTCGGAGCCGAGCCGAACGTCGTGCTCGGCGCGGTGCCATCGACCGGCGGCGCGGGAACCGTGGCAGCCCTCGAAGATCAGGAGCGCAAAGAGCGCGTTCGGTTGGCCCGCGCTCGCGCGAAGGACCACCCGCGCATCGCCGAGGCCGCCGAGATCCTCGGCGCGCGTCTCAAAGACATTCAGATCCCGGACGAATGAGGGCGTCGTGCTTCCCGATCGGTTGAGAGCGTTGGTCCACCTCTTCGCGCGCTTGCCCGGAGTCGGCGAACGCACGGCCCAGCGCTACGCGCTCTTTCTCGCGCTCGAAGCCGGCACGCTCCCCGACGATCTCGGCGCGGAGCTCGGACGGCTCCGGCAATACGTCGGCGCTTGCGGCCGTTGCGGCAACCTCGCCGAAATGGACGCTTCGGGGGCGGCGCTCTGCACGGTCTGCGGCGACTCTCGTCGCGACCCGTCGCTTCTGTGCGTCGTTGCACGCGTCCAGGACCTCCTCGCGATCGAGCGCAGCGGCGCGATGCGCGGTCGCTACTTCGTGCTCGGTAAGCTCCTGTCTCCGCTCGACGGCGTCTCTCCCGAAGATTTGCCGCTCGATCGCCTGCTCGCGCGAGTGAAAGAAGACGGCGTCGCCGAGGTGATCATCGCGACGCCGCCCTCGGTCGACGGCGAAGCGACCGCTCTCCTGGTCGCTCGCGAGCTCTTGCCGCTCGGCCTCCGGGTGTCGCGCATCGCGAGCGGTGTCCCGCACGGCGGCGATCTCGAGTTTTCCGATCAGATCACCTTGGGACGCGCCATCAGCGGACGCCGCGCCGTCGACGCGGGGCGTTGATCCGAGCGAATTCGCGGGGTTCCCGAGGGTCGCCGGCGAAGGCCGCTGCCGGCTCCCGCGCTTGATCTGACCGAACCGCTCTGCGAGTATCCCCGCCCCCATGACGTCCAGCCGCCGAGAGGTCGTTCGCAGCGCATCGGCGCCGGAAGCCGTCGGCCCCTACAGCCAGGCCATCCGGGCGAACGGCTTCGTGTTCCTGAGCGGGCAGATCCCGCTCGACCGTGCGACGGGAAAGCTCGTCGACGGACCCATCGAGGCGCAAACGCACCGAGTCATGGGCAACCTCGAGAGCGTGCTCGAAGCGGCGGGGTCGTCGTTCGAGGACGTCGTGAAAACGACCATCTTCGTGGTCGACCTCAAAGATTTCGCCGCGGTCAACCAAGTCTACTCGAGCTACTTCACGGCCGTGCCCCCGGCGCGCTCGACCGTGCAAGTCGCGGCATTACCGCTCGGCGCGCGCATCGAAATCGAGATGGTCGCGCTCGGGCCTTAGCGAGAACCCCATGCCCAAAGCATCGAAAGCGTCAGCATCCTTCGAGGACCGCCACCTCAACGCGACGCGCGAAACGGCGCTCGCCGCCGTGCTCGAAACCGGAGCGCGCAGCGAAGATCTCGTGGCGGCGTGGCTCGACGGCAAGAACGTCGAAGCCGTCGCAGAAGTCGCGGAACACGCCGGCGGCGCGGCGCGAAAAGCCGCGCGCCGTGCGCTGAACGTGTTCGGTGCGCGGGGCATCGCGGCGCCCGCGCGCGCTCATGTCACGGTGCTCACCACGTCCGCGAAACCCGACGTCGTCGAAGGGTGGATGATGGCGCCGGATTCCTCCGGCATGCAGATGTTCGCGGTCACTGCGAGGCCGGCCGCGGCGCGCTACCGCTCGTCGTTCGTCTTCCTGCACGCGCTCCAAGGCGTCGCCCGCGTCGACAACGGCACGATGAGTCAAACGCAGCTCGACGAATACTTCGCCAAGGTCCTTCCGGGGGCCGGCTACGGAGCGACGAAGGTCCCCGTCGAGTGGGCCCGCTTCCGCATCGCCGAAGCGCGCCGCGCGCATCGCGAACGCGGCCTCCCCGAGCCGCTCGGCTTCACGACGGCGAGCCCCTTGCTCGAGCCGGTACCGGCCGAGGCCCCGAGCCATCCGTTCGACGACGAAGGGCTCGAGCTGTCCGACGAAGACGCCTTGGATCTCGCCAAGGGCTCCGCCACCCTGCACAACTTGCCCGAGTTCCGGAGCTGGCTACCGACGAGCGCCGCGCTTCAGGAGCTACTGATCAACGTCGGCACCAAGCTGACGCCGGGCAAAGAGCCCGAGGCCGGCGCGGTCGCCGAACACCTCCGCGCCGAGGTCGATTTGGCCACCGACCGCTTCTTCTCCGAAGACGTGCGCAACGAAGTGCTCCGGAGAATGAAGGACAGCGCCCTCAGCATCTTCGCGCGTGAAGGCGAACAGCGCGCGCTCGAGGTCGCCGCGGCGATGAAGGTGATCGAGAAGTGCGGAATTTTGACCAATCCCCCGCGTGACGTCCCGTTCCTCAAGGCGTTCTTCGACAAAGGGGTGGCGATGATGGTCGCTCAAGGCGGCGGACGTCTTCGCATTCCCGTACCGAGCGCGAGCATGCCCGAGAGCGCCCCGACGGAAACGTCGGAAGCGCAGGCTTCGCCCTCCGAATCAACTTGAAGGCGGCGGCTCGGTCGGCGTGAGCGGTCCGCTCGGGGTGTCTTCGAGTCGCTGGATGTCGCGCGCGCGTTCGCGGAAGGCGGCGAGCAGACGCGTGTAAACCACGCCGGGGCCTCCCGTGCCGACGACGCTCCCGTCCACGCGGATCACGGCGAGGAGTTCGCGAATGCTCGACGAGACGAAAATCTCCTCGAAATCCCCGACCTCGGCGAGCCCGGGCGCGCGAAGCTCGACGGCGATCCCGAGGTCCTTCGCGACGTCGAGGAGGATCCCGCGAGTGATCCCCGGCAAGATCCCGGCGTCTTCCGGCGGGGTGACGAGCGCGCCGCGGCGAACGAAGAACACGTTCGACGTCGCCCCCTCGACGACTCGGTCGTCCGAATCGACGATGAACGCCTCTGCGGCGCCCGAAGCGTGCGCTCGCTCGACCGCGAGGACTGCGACGAGATAGTTCCCGACCTTCGCTCCCGCCGCCGACGTCGAGTCCGCGGCGCGGCGCGCGCGATACGTGATGACCGAGATCCCGTGCTCGTACACCTCGGGCGCCGGCGGCGTGAGCGGCGTCACGATGACGAGGCGCATCGGGCGCAGGGACGCGCTCGGATCGAGCCCGAGCTCGCCCGCGCCGCGGGTCACCATCACCCGCACGTAGCTCTCG
>DATBBD010000734.1:0-21712 GCA_036271175.1 Polyangiaceae bacterium
CGATCCGGAGCTTCCGGCAAGAGGAGCGCCCAGGGACCGCTCCCCGATACGGCGTCGAGCGGGCGCGAGTTGGTGATGTCGATGCCGGCGTTCGCGCAGACGACGCCGAGGCGATTTTTGACGATGAGCACGCCGGGCCCCGTGCGCGACACTTCGATGGTTTCACGCAGCACGAGCTCGACCATGCGCGCGTCCTTGCCGAGCTCCGCGGCGAGTCGCGTGGCTTCGCCGCTCGGAACGACCGTCGTGAGATCGACGTAGCGTCCTTCCGCGCGCGACACGACCTTCGACGCGAGCACGACGACGTCGCCGCTCCGGAGTGCGATCCCGTCGCGGGCGAGACCGTCGGCGACGAGGTCCGCCAGAGCCGCGCCTTCCGCGACGAGCGGCACGCCGGACAGCGCGCGGAGTTCGAGGCGCGTGTCGCAACCGATGGACGGCGCGGTCACGGTAGGCCGGTGAAGCGGACGCCGATGCCGGGCTTACCGTACTTCTTGTTGAGGTGAAGGAGCACCGGCGTGAGGGATTCGAGCGCGATGGCGTTCTGGAGCGGCCCCGCGTCGAGCCCCCGGAGCCCGAGGTCACCTACCAGCCCGAGCACCAGCGCCAGCGCAGCGTCGTCGTTCGAGCAAACGAGCACGTCGCAATCGATCGCGTGCGTGTCGGCGAGATGCACCGAGCTCACGTGATGGAGCGCGGCGACGACGCGGACATCGGGGAGCTCGCGCTGCGCTTCGAGCGCCGCCGCACCGCCCGCGGGGAGATTGACTTGTCGCACCTTCGGCGGCGCGAGCGGCACGGTGATGTCGATGAGCACCTTGCCCGCGAGCTCGGCCTTCAGCGATGCGAGGGTGCTCGCGTGCGCGGCGTACGGCACGGAGAGCATGACCACGTCGCCGAAAGCGGCGGCTTCGGCGTTGCTGCCGCCGGCGACCGAAGTCCCGCGAGACGTGAGCTCGGCGGCAGCTTCTTTCGCGCGCGCTTCGTCGCGCGAGCCGAGCATCACGCCGTGGCCGGCCTGGGCCCACCTCGCGCCGAGGCCGCGACCTTCTTTGCCGCTTCCGCCGATGATACCGATTTTCATCTGGGGAATTTCTACTCGAAACACGCCACTTCGCGAGTGCGTCGACGCCCGAACGCCATTTTTGCGGATTTTTAGCGCAGTCGCGACGCGTCGCCAGCCGTTACGGCAAACGTCCGGGCAACGCGAGCTCGAGGCATTCCTCGGCGACGCGCTCGAGCGACGCGGGCTCGCCGTAGACGATCCAGCGGGACGACGTCGGCGAGCTCGAGAGCGGCACTTCCATCGTCGCCGAAGCGGCGCGGAAAACGATGACGTGAACCTGGGGCATGTCCTCGAGCAAGACGGCGAGCACGCTCGGGCGAATCGACGGCCCTTTGCCGTCGAGGAGAACAACGAGCCGCCGATCGACGGCGTGATCCAGGTGGCGCACGAAGTCGAGTGTCCCGGCGACGATTTTCACGGTGGCTCGAGCGCCGAAGAGTCTCGCGAACGACTCCGCGATCTCTCGGTCGTCGCTCGCGAGCAGCACGACCGCGGCTGTTTCTCCCTGCGGCCTCACCTGAGAATCGGGCTCGCTCTCGGCCGTCTCGGCCGGCGCGCTGCCGTCGCTGCGCCAGCTTCGAAGACTGAGCGGCGTGGACCTGCGCGGTCCGGTCGCCGGGGGCTGCGTCGCGTGGGGCGGCGTGGAACGAGCCGCGGGCGTTCCGAACGGCGCGGTTCGTCGAGTCACGATCCCCGGCGTCGGCGTCCGGCGAAGCGCAGGCGTCGATGAACGCGGTCGCGTCGACGCAGCGTGCTGGCTCGCCGGGGCCGCGGGAGGGGGGAAACGCGACGGAATGGCCTGCGTTACGCGGAGGATCTCTTCCGCGATGGTCTCGGCCAACTCCACGCCCAGCGCTCGCTCCGTCACGTGGCGCAGCTCGTTGCGCGCGAACCGATACAGGGTGGCTCGATCCGCCGGCAACCGCTCGAGGCCCGACAAAACGAGAGCGTCGTGGATCAACGCGTCACGCACGACCGGCGCGACCACGGTGTCCAAGGTCTCCCGCAATGCCCGCGAGAAGAGGGAGCCATCGTCGGGGTCGTCGCTGGCCATGGCGCGCTCCATGCTCGGGAAAATGCTTATAAACAAGGCGAGAAGCCGGAGCAACGAGAACCACGCGAGCCCCCCGGTTCGCGCCTTCGCCGTTACCGTTTTTCGTACCCAAAGGGCGACGCGACGACCGTGCGGTTGTGTCCCGTACTACGCTTCGTTCCCATGAAACGTGGCATTGCGAACGCCGATGGGGTCGAGCTTGCGTACTCCGTGGAAGGGACGGCCGACGACTCCATCCTTCTTATTATGGGGTTGGGGGGCCGCGCGGCCGATTGGGGTACCCGTTTCCCCGCGCTCCTCGCCGAGCGCTACCGGGTGATTCGCCTCGACAATCGTGGGGTCGGCGCCTCTCCACCGGCGCCCGGCGGGTACGTGCTCGACGACCTCGCGCGCGACGCAACCCGAGTTCTCGACGCCGTGGGCGTCGCTCGCGCACACGTCATGGGTATCTCGATGGGCGGGATGATCTCCCAACTCGTCGCGCTGAATCACCCGGAACGGGTGAACAAGCTCGTGCTCCTGTCGACCCATTTCGGCGGCCACTCGCTGGTGCCGCCGCATCCGGATGCGATGCGCCTCTTCGACCAGGAGGAGTTCGTGAAGCGGGGCAAGGACCCCCTGGCCATGATGCGGTTCACCCTCAGCGTGATCACCGCGCCGGGATTCATCGAACGGACCCCGGAAGCACTGAACGAAATACTCCGGAACGTCGAGAAGGAACCGACGTCGCAGCGGGCCTTCTTGGCTCAGGTCCAGGCGATCATCGGCAGCGATCGCTCGGAGCGCGTGACGCACATCACGCAGCCGACGATGGTCGTCCACGGCGATGAAGACAAATTGATTCCTTTCGAGAACGGCAAGCGTCTGGGCGACGCCATCCCCGGCGCGAAGTTCGCTCGCCTCGCGGGCGTCGGTCATATGCCGATGTTCGAAGCGACGAACGAGCTCGCGCGGCTCGTTCTCGATTTTCTCGGCAAGCCCGAGTGAAGGGTCGAGGCCCGCTCAGCGATTGGCGAGCGTGGCCGACGTCGCCGGACGCTCGATCCGAGCGACCTCGAGGAAGTCGCGACCGATGAGATCGCCGCGCTCGTTCCGGACCTCCGCGCGAACCACCCACGGACCCGGAACGCTCGGCGCCGTCAAGCTCGCCGTCAGAACCTGGCCGTTGCGCGTCCAGTTCAACGCGACGGGCGCCAAGTTCACGGTTACCTTTTCCTCGACCTTGGTGCTGTCTTGCACCGCGCGGCCGCTGGCGTCGTAGAGCTCGACGCGGATGGTGACGTGATCGGCCGGCCAGCGAGCGACGTGCGGTCCGATGTCGACGTGGGCGCGGAGTCCCATGGGTTCGAGCTTGAGCGCGACCTCTTCCGTCGAGTTGGCGATGCGAAGGCGAGCCGTGGTCGCCTCGTTGTGCGCGAGCCCGAGGTTCGGCGGTGCGTCGACGTATAGCTTGGACGAGCCGTAGCTCACTTGAAGGCCTCGCGCGCCGGTCAAGCGCACGCGCTGGTCTCGCCCGAGCTGAACCACGCCGTCATCCATCGTGGCGCCGTCCGGCATCTCGACGCCGACGACGCGAACGGGGATCGGTGCCGTCGGAACGCCCATGAGCCCGAAGCGGTCGATGGCCGCGACGGTCACCGAATAGCTTCCCGGCAGGAGTGCGTCGAAGGACGCGCTGCTTCCGCTGGTCGTCTGAGTCCGCGCGGCGGACGCGCTCGCTCCGTCCGTCTGAACGTCGACCTCGTATTGAGCGGCGTCCTTGGACCCGGCCCAGCTCGTCGAAACCTGTGCGCCGGCGTTGCCCTCGACGATCGCGAGCGCGTGGTCGACCTTGGCGGCCGGCGCGGCGAGGATCGGGCGCGGTAGCGCCGACGGATCTTGCGGCGAGAGCGTGCGCGCGAAGCCCTCGTGAAGCGTCTTCCATTCGTTGCCGACGCCGACGAGCATGTCGCCCTTGCGCGACGCGACGGTCTGGCGATCGTCGGCGCCGATGAGGAACGTCGCGCGCCCCTCCTTGCTCACGGAGTTCAACTTCCCGGGTCCGCGCACGAGCACGGCCGTCGCGTTCTTCGCGCGCTCGGGCAACGCGATATCGATGCGCCCCTTCGCGAGCCGTACCGCGCGAGCGAGCGTCTCGGGCTCCCCCGGCGCGCCGAGCTTCAAGTTCATCGAAGGCTCGAACGAGAATTCGGTGCCCGCCGATAGATCGATGTGCGCGCCGCCGCGCAAATCGTACGAAGCACCTTGATTGCCGGCGACGAGCGTCGAGCCGTCCTTGGTGGCGGAGCCGGAAGTGAGTCGATCGTCGGCGGGACTAGAGCTCGCAGAACCCACCGCGAGCAGCAGCACCGACGTTACGGAGATCGAGGACAGAGTGCGAAAAAACCCCATGATTGATCTCTACGACCTTTGGGGCATGAGCTGAAGATGCATTCCACATAGGGTGAAATCAATCACGTGGGCTCACGTGCTCGCACAGGTCGCGCTCTTGGCGCGCGTGTGAGTGACGAATCACTCCGCGGGCGGCGCGGAAGGAGCGATCACTTCGGGTTTCGCGGCGCCGCGCTGGCTCGGACCTTGAACCTGATACGGCACGCCACGCATTCGCTTCGCGAACGTCGAGGTTCGCCACGCCAGATAGCTCTGCACGAAACCCAAGTTGTTCCCGGGAGCGGTGTAAGGATTCTTCACACCTCCGAGGATGGCGAGAAACAGCACCTGCTCGGCGACGCTGACGGGGCATCCCTCGAACCGGATCACGTCGACGCCTTCCGCCGACTTGATCTGCTTCTGCACGTTGGCGATCTTCACGAAGATGTCCTCGTGCTTGGCCACGTAGGGGTCCTTCGTCGCCCGGTCCTTGTACGTCGAGCTGATCTGAACGAGCTTTCCGTTGATCTGCCCCTTCCAGCTCGAGCAATCGCCGATGAAGATGACCTTCTCGCCGGGCACCGCGTCGATCGGGCCATCGTATGACCCGAAGACGACGTGCATCCGGGCCATCTTCGCGTCGCACTCGGCGTCGAAGGTGCGAAGGATCTCGATCGCCTCTTCGATCGCGCCCGGGCAGCCGCCCCAGCAATAGTCGGTGAACTCGTTTTCGGGAGGTGGCCCGGCGTACGCGCTGATGTGCGTGCCTTCGAAATACTTTTCGACGCGGATGAGGCCGGTGCGGAACTTCTTCCCGCGCACCCGCGCTTCTTCCAGCGTCACGTCGCCGGTGACGGTGATCTCGTCGAGGTTCATCGTGCCGAACCCGCGCTCGCTCGTGAAACGGATGTGATCCACTTCGCGCGGATCGACGCCGATGATGTTGCAGCACACGGTGTCGAACGCGACCTGATTGTTGCCCATGATGATCAGGTTCATGGGGAAGGGGATCGGCGTGAGCATCCGGCCTTCGCCGGCGGTGATCGCATCGATGCAGATGAACTGCGGCTGAATGATGTACTGCAGATCGGCGATCTTCTCGTTCAAGCGATGGTCGTGATCGATGAGACGATGCCGGTCGTCCTGGATGCCGATGTACGCCTTGCAAGAGAAGGTGACCGTGGTCCAGGGGTGCGCCTTGAACTTCGGGCAATTGACGAAGAAGTCGGCGCGGGCGACCGGTTCGGGCGTGAAGATGTAGTCGCGGAGCCGCTCCGGGTGCTTGAGCGCGATCTCGACCTGCGGCTCCTCTTCGAAGAAGTACTTTTTCACGCCGCCGACGCGCTCGATCATCTCGTTGTAGCCGGCGCCACGGAACGCTTCGCGAGTGGGCACCGTGATACCGCAGCGCTCGCCGACCGCGAGCTCTTCGACCTGGCCGTCGTCGCGGTCGCGGAGCGCCCGAAGCACGCCCTCGGTGAATTCCGGGCGCGTATAGGCGTGCGGGAACAGCGGCCCCGACGTCACGAGATTCGGCTTCAGGAGCGTGCGCCCGAACGGTTTCAACCCCAGCTCTTCGAGTCCCTCGCGAACGATGCGACGGATCGCCTCCGGGTCGTACGAGTCGCAGTGCCGAATGATGACGCGAGGCTCTTGGCTCGGATGCATGCGCGTACGGTAGCACGAGCCGTCGCGGCGCCCCTTCTGCGAGCGCCGTCGCGAAGACTCGGCTACCGAGTGGAATCCTTCGGAATCAAATCCGCTAGCGCGGCCCCGAGTTGGTCGAGCACGCCGTCGAGCAACACCTCGTCGCGCCGCAAAATTGCCGACGCTAGAAGGCGCGCACGCGAGTCGAGCGGATTCAGTTTGGCGAGGAGCATGGTGCCGAGCTCGACCTTGTGCTCGATCCGCGCGGTGCGCTCGGCGATGATCCCCTCTCGACGTGCGCCGGTGGAGGAGGGGGGCTCACTTCGGTACGCCTCGTAGGTCCCCGACGCTGACCGCTTCGGTACCTCACCGGCGTTCGCTGGGCGGACTCGACTCTGGCTCTCTTCTCTTTCGAACTGCGAGTCGAAGGGAGGCCGAGACACTGGTAGCGGTTTTTCGCCGTTCGACATCGGACTGCTCTCGTTTCTCTCAGCTTCTCTCTTCGGCGTTTCTCGCTCGCGCTCTACGTCCAGCTTCTTCGTCGTGTCTGAGCAACAAAGATGCCCAGGCTGCGCTTCCCGTTCACTCTCAGACGATTCGATGAGTCCGACGATCCATCTTCTGGCTCACGGTGTGCCCATCGCATTGTAATAATTGACTTTATTTGCCTTTCGGCGCCGGCGCGCCGCGATCGAGCTGGACTCCGCTGAGAGTGGATCTCGACGGAGGACTGACACTGGTGTCGTGTGTCGAGTGAAAGTGTTGCGTTGCAGTACCCGCGGAGAAATGGCCCTTCGCGCGGGGTCCTTGCAAACGCCCCGCCTCATTTCTATGTTTCGCGCGCCCTCGGTGCGACTGTAGGCAAACTCGTCGATGATGAAGGCATTGAAAGCGACGCCCGAATCGCCCCGGATGTTCGAGAACGATTTCGTCGACTTGTTCTCTCGAACCCATCCGGCCGCCGTTCCAATCATGTTCGTACCCGCGGCCCTCGGGTTGCTTTGGTACAGCGTCGCGCGAGCCGATGTCGGTGTCGGGGCGACCGCCCTGCTCTTCGTGGGCGGCGTGGCCTCGTGGAGCCTCACCGAGTACTGGCTACACCGCACATTCTTTCACTGGCTCCCGAAAGCTCAGTGGGGCGATCGCCTGCACTTTCTCGTCCACGGCGTCCATCACAACTGGCCGCGCGACAAGTACCGGCTCGTGATGCCGCCCGCGGTCAGCATCTCGCTGTTCTGGATCTTCCTCGGGGTGTTCCTGCTCGCGTTCGGCCACACGTACGCCTGGGCGTTCCACTCCGGCTTCGTCGTTGGCTACATGGGCTACGACCTGACGCATTACTACATCCACCATTTCAACCCGCGTTCGGAGTACGGCCGAACCCTGAAGAAGCACCACATGCTGCACCACTTCAAGGATCACTCGCGGCGCTTCGGCGTGTCGTCGAGATTCTGGGATCGCGTGTTCGGCACCCTCTGAGCGCAGCCGCTCCGAGTTGAGCTAGTCTCATCGAGATGAACCCGGGACCTTCGCGACGTCCCGCACGCAGCGGCGATGTGATGGCCTGGGTCGTCGTCGCGAGCGTGATGTCGGCGTCGTGCACCCGCGTTCTCGGCATCGACGGCAATTACGTCGTCGCGTCGGCCGGAGGGGCGGGAACCGGCGGCGCCAGCGGCGCGGCAGGAACGACGGGATCCGGCGGAACGCTCGCGGCAGCCGGCGGTGTTGGCGGCGACGTTCCCGGATCGGGTGGTGACGGGCGAGGCGACTCGGGTTCGACGTCGGGAAACGGCGGCACCGGGGAAGAATCCGACGCCGCCCCTCCGATCGGCGGCGCATCGGCCAGCGGCGGCGCGACGAGCGGCGGCGCCCCGAACAGCGGCGGCGTGACGAATAGCGGTGGAGCCAGATCGTCGTTCGACGCGGGGCGAGACGGTGCGACGTCGACCGTGCTTTGCCGAATCGGATCCTACGAGGGCCGCTTCAAGGGAACGGTGCAGTTTCCGGCCATCCTCGACGTGCCCGATGTCCCGATCCCCGTCCAAGGTGACGTGACGTTGGAGGTCGCGCCCGGGCAGAGCGCGACGCTCTTTGCCGTCACCGGGAAGCTTGGCCCGGATTCTCAGATCCCGCTCGACGCGTTCGTGCCGTTCTCGAGTGACGTCGCGGGAACCCTCGACTGCGCGACGGGCGTACTCGCAGCGAACCTCGACAATGGACAGGTGCGCTCCCTCGTGGTCTACGCGTTCGAAGGCACGCTCACCGCGACCTACGACAAGTCGGCGCACGAATTCACCGGATCTTGGATCGAATCGGAATCGGGACCCCCGCCCGCCGGCAGCGGCACCGGAGACATCAACGCGGTGGTCTGGCAGACCCCGTGACGTCCAAGCGCGCGCGGAGCGCGTCTTCCGGCGCTCGCGACGTAAGTTCGACTCATGCGAGCCAAGCCGCTGCGCCCGCGAGCGACGAGCTCTGGACGATCGACCGACTCGTACCCGGCGGCGAAGGGATGGCGCGCCTCGCGGATGGTCGCGTCGCGTTCGCGAGCGGAGCGTTCCCCGGCGACGTCATTTCCCCGCTCGACGTCCGCGCGAAGAAGGGATTCGTCCGCGCACCGCGATTCCGGCTCGTCCGTCCGAGCGCCGAGCGCGTCGAGGCGTCGTGTCCGGTCGTCGATCGGTGCGGCGGCTGCGACTGGATGCGCCTCGGGCGAGCATCGCAGAATGGGGGCAAGGCGGAGATCCTCCGTCAAGCCTTGACGAGAACCGGGGGATTCACCGACCTCCCCGAGCCTATCTCGATCACCGCCGTCGGTCCTCCACTCGGCTATCGCACCCGCGTGCGCCTTCATGTGGACGACCGCGGCAGCATCGGCTTTTTTTCGCGCCGTTCCCGCGAGCTCGTCGAAATCGAACGCTGTCCGGTTTGTCGTCCTGAGCTCGACGTCGCCCTCGCCGCGTTGCGCCGTGTGCCGCAAGATCTGATGAGGCCCTTCGCGGAGATCGAGCTTCGCGTCGCCGACGAGCCGAGCCGGGTGTCGGTGCGGCTCAGTTTGCGGACGCGAGGGCGAGTCGGCCCCGTCGCGTCGCGCGAATCGGCGTCGAAGAATCCCATCATCGACGTCGCTCGGGCGTTGTCGTCGTCGGACGTCGAGCTCGACGTCGCCGGGGCCACTCCGGGTGGCGACGCGGATCAGGTCTTTCGGCTGAAGAACGGCGTGTTCCTGCTCGCGGCGCCCGGCGTCTTCACTCAAGTGAACTGGTTCGTCAACGACGCGCTCGTCGCGGCCGTTCTCGAGGGCGCGACGAAGCGCGGTGCGAGGCGGTTCTGCGACGCCTACGCGGGCGTCGGAAACTTCGCGTTGCCGCTTCTCGCGGCAGGCCTTTCCGGCGCTGCCATCGAGCGCGACACCCGAGCCGTCGAGTGCGCGCGTCGCGCCGCCACGGCGCAGGGCCTGGACGACACGGTGTTCAACGCGGGCGACACGGGTCCGTTCCTGCGTCAGGCGCTTCGCGGGCGACAGCGTTTCGATCTGATCGTCCTCGACCCTCCGCGACGCGGCGCGAGCGACGTGTTGTCGGACGTCGTCGCGCTCGCGCCCGAGCACGTACTTTTTTGCTCGTGCGACCCGGTGACGTTGGCCCGCGATCTCGGTACGCTCGCGCGCGCCGGCTATCGGTTCGAGGAGGTGCGCGGCTTCGACATGTTTCCCGAGACGCACCACTTCGAGACGCTGGCCTGGATGCATCGCACCCCGGATCGATCGGCATGAGCGAGCCTCGCTTTCGCACGTCCCCGGACCAGGAAACCACGGGCTGGCCGCCGGGCGTGCCGTACATCGTCGGCAACGAGGGTTGCGAGCGCTTCAGCTACTACGGGATGCGCTCGATCCTGTACGTGTACATGGCCAACACGCTGTATCCGGCGCGGGGCCTGGTCGGTGCGCGAGCGGCCGATCTCGCGACGGCGCACTATCACCTGTTCTCCGCCGCCGTGTACGCGCTGCCGATGGTCGGCGCGGTGATCGCCGATCGCTATCTCGGCAAATACCTCACCATCCTCGTGCTCTCGCTCGTGTACTCGGCGGGCCACGCCGTCTTGTCGCTCACCGAGGGCACGATGGTCGGACTGTTTTCCGGTCTCGCCCTCATCGCGATCGGCTCCGGCGGCATCAAGCCGTGCGTCAGCGCGCACGTCGGCGATCAGTTCGGGAAGAAGAACTGGTTTCGCCTTCGCACGATTTATCAGGTGTTTTATTTCATGATCAACCTGGGGAGCACGCTCTCCATGTTGCTCATCCCGTGGGTCTTCGACTGGCAGAAAACGCAAACGGGGTTCTTGCGCGAGCACGCCATCAGCATCGCGTTCGCCATTCCGGGCGTTCTCATGTTTCTGGCGACCGTCGTGTTTTGGAAGGGCCGCAACGTGTTCGTGCACGTGCCGCCCTCGCCGGGCGGACGCTTGGGGCTCCTCGACGCGGCGAGCTCGCTCTGCTTGTTCCTCTCCGTCGGGCACCTCTTCTTCACGGGCGGCGAGCCGTGGTGGGTCATCGCCTCGGCCACGATCGTATTTCTGGCTGCCGGCATCGCGTTGTTCGTCGTGCGCCAACGCCGGCAGGCCGACGACGGCTTTCTCGCCGTCATGGTCTACTGCTCGCGAGCGTGGCTCACCGGCGCCGAAACCGGTGCTCGCGAGCCTGCACTGGCCGCGCCAAAAGAAGGCGATCCCCTCGCGAAGAGCAAATTCTTCGCGCCCGCAGTTCGCAGGTTCGGCGCCGAGATCGCGCGGGGACCGTACGCCGTTCTGCAGATCATGAGCGTGTTCCTCATGGTGAGCATCTTCTGGGCGCTCTTCGATCAGAGCGGTTCGTCGTGGATCCGGCAGGCCGAGATGATGCACACGGTGAAGGTGCTCGGGTTCGAGGTGCTGCCCGCGCAGCTTCAAGCCTTGAACCCGGTCCTCGTCATGCTGCTCATCCCCGGGATGAACTTTGCCGTCTATCCGTTCCTCGAGAAGCTCGGTTATCGGATGACGGCGCTCCGCCGCATGACCGCCGGGATGATCGTCGCGGGGTTTTCGTTCATCGCCGTCGCGCTCATCCAGTCGGCGATCGACGGCGCGGCGCCGCTCGCGGTGAGCATCCTCTGGCAATCCGTCCCTTATCTGATCATCACCGTCGCGGAAGTACTGGTGTCGATCACCGGGCTCGAGTTCGCTTACAGCCAGGCTCCGACGCGCATGAAGAGCACCATCCAGGGCTTTTGGCTGCTCACCATCTCTTTCGGCAACGTGCTCGTGTCACTGCTCGCCGAGTTTGCGAAATTGCCGCTGGTCACGTTCTTCTGGTTGTTCGCCGGGCTCATGTTCGTCGCGGGCCTTCTCTTCGGCCTCCGCGCGCGCCTCTTCGTCGAGCGTGACGTCGTGCAAGAGTGACGTCGCGCGCCGTCATCGGCGGCGGCGCCGTCGCCAAAGCGCCGCGGCGAGCGCGGTGAAGCCTGCGACGAGCTCGAGCGGCTCCGACGGCACGGTGAGCTTCACCGAGCCCACGCCGTTCGACGACGACGAGCTTCGGCCGGGGCTCCCGCAGTCGCAACCGCCGCGCGCGGAATCGGTCGCGCCGCTCGGCGATGCCGTTCCCGCATCGAGACTGCAGGGTCCGAGCTGGTCGCAGATGGTGGGCCATTGCGGTGCACACGTGCGCGTCACTTGGCTCGACGCCGGGCACTCGAGCGGGCCCTGGAGCGCGTACCCCCAATCGTACAGACCTTGCACGGTCGCCCCATCGTCGGTGGAAACGCCGAGCTCGAAGCCGCTCGTCACGTGGTCGCCGCACACGTAGAGACGCGACGTGTCCTGGAACAAGCAGCCGACCTGTCCCGCCACGGTGCGCGTGAACACGAAATCGCTCGCCGAGGCGCGATACAACCCGAGCACCGACGGATCGACGGGGCGCTCGCCGTTCAGCGCGTACGAATCTCCGAACCCCGCGAACACGGTCGTGCCGTCCTTCGACAGCGCGAACCCGAGCATGTCGGCGGATTTGCGCAACACCTCGCGGAAGTGATCGCCGCCGTCTTCCGAGTACAGGAGAAAGCTCTGCACGTTTTGTCCCTCGTCCGAGCCCGGGCCCGCGACGCGGACGTACAGCACGTCGGCGTTGGTCGGATGAACCGCGGCGATGAACGGCTGACCCGCGCTCGCGGTCACGACTGCGATGCGGGCCCAGGTTTTTCCGCCGTCCTTCGAACGAAGCAACACGCCGTTTTGTCCCTTGCCGGCGTCGCCGACGGCTGAACCCGCGGGCGTTCCGGCGTCCGGGACGGTGCCGAGGTTCGCGACGCCGCTCGCGTAGAGACGCATCGGATCGGACGCCGACATTTCTATCGTGAGCCCGTCGATGTCCTCGGCGAGGGCAGCGCCGAGCGCGTGGAAGTGCGCTCCGGCGTCGTCGGACTGATAGACGACCAGGTCGAACGCGTTGCTCGTCGTGATCGACGTGGTCAGCGCGACGACGCGGTTGCCGTCGGTCGAGACGGCCAGATCGTTGATCAGACGTTTTCCGAAGTCGGGCATCGTCGTCCACGAGCAGCCGTGATCCAGCGTCGTGAACATGCCGTTGACCGAAGCGACGAGGAGAGCGCCCGTCGCGGTGGCGCCGAACATCGGATCTTCGCTGGTTCCGTACCCGACGCCCTGTTCGCAAAGCCACGACCACGCCGTTCCGCCGTTGCTCGACGTGAGAGCGCCGTACGTCGTGCGTTGCCAGAGGCGCGCCCGGTCGCTCGGGTCGACGACGAGCTGTTGCGAATACGGGTACCGCCCGTTGGCGCTCGCCGAGCCCGCCGCCGTCACTGCAACGAGAGCCGACACGAGTGCCGGCCCTCGAAACCTCCTCCGCATGCGCCCATGCTTACCCACGCGCGAACCTTGCGCCAGACGGGTTCCACCGGCGCGCCGTCGGCCGGTCCGAGCGGCGATGAGCCGACCTTCATCCCGGAGTTCGGAGCCGATAACCGAGTCCGTAGACGGTCTCGATCGCGTCTTCGTACGGTCCGAGGCGTTCGCGAAGCCGGCGCACGTGGGTGTCGACGGTCCGCGTCTGCACCTCGCCGGTGATTCCCCAGATCTCTTCGAGCAGCGCGGCGCGGCTGAACGTCTTTTCGGGGTGCTCGACGATTAGCGCGAGCAACTTGTACTCGAGGGGACGGAGCGTGCTCTCCTGGCCGTCGATGAAGACTTGTTGACGACCGACGTCGACCGAGAGCCCGCGCCACGACAAGAATCGGCCAGGCCGCGGCGCTTGCCGCGCTTGTTTCAAGTCCCGAACGCGACGCGCCAGCGCGCGCACACGCATGACCACTTCGCGCACGCTGAACGGTTTGACGACGTAGTCGTCGGCGCCCGCTTCGAACCCGAGCAATCGGTCGAACTCGTCGGCGCGCGCCGACAGGAGCAGCACCGCGATGTCAGAGGTCGTGGGGTCCGAGCGGATCCGCCGGCACGTCTCGATTCCGGAGACGTCGGGCAGCATGACGTCGAGCAAGATCACGTCGGGATTCAAGGTCGTGGCGCTACGGAGCGCGCCCTCGGCCGTGGTCTCCGAGACGGCGTCGAAGCCGGCATCTCGTAAGTTGAAGAGGAGAGGTTCGTCGTACTGGTCGTCGACCAAGAGTACCCGTTGCGTGTCTGCTTCCATCGTGATGAACACCCCCGTGGCGCACGCGGCCTTCGACGTCGCGCGTCCGGCCGAGATCCGCGAGAGGCAATCCGCCCCTGCCTACGTGAAATGGGACACTGCGGTTACAACACGCCGCCACGGCTCGCCCGCGCGGGACACCGGCGTGATGCTGTATGGAAGTCACGGGTCTAGTGGATCACGGGAACGTTCGAGTATCGTCGGCCAGCGATGGTGGAATTCCGAACGGCGGCGTCGATCGCGGTCACCGCGACCCTCGGCGTCGTCACGGGGTGTTCCAAGGCCGCGGGGCCCACGCCGCCGCTTCGTGTCGCTGCCGCGGCAGATCTCGCGTTCGCGTTTCGCGAAGTGGGAGACGCGTTCTCTAAAATGAGCGGCCTTCCTGCGCCGACATTCTCGTTCGGTTCGACGGGCCTCCTCGAGAAACAAATCGAACAGGGAGCTCCATTCGACGTGTTCGCGGCCGCCAACGTTTCGTACGCGGATCAGGCCGTGAAGGCGGGCGCGTGTGACGGCGCGACGCGAAAGTCGTACGGGCGCGGCCGCCTCGTCGTGTGGACGTCGAAAGGAGCCGCCGCAGCGCCTCCTCGGACGCTGGCGGACCTCGCCGACGTGCGATTTCGCAAGGTCGCGATCGCGAACCCCGAACACGCACCCTACGGGCGCGCCGCCGAGCAGGTGCTCGAACACCTCGGCCTCTGGGACGCCATCAAGTCGAAGCTCGTGTTCGGCGAGAACGTGCAAGAGACCCTGCAATTCGCCGTCACCGGGAACGCCGACGCCGCAGTCGTCGCGTTGTCGCTCGCGATCGTCACGAAGGACGGCGTGTCCTTGCCGATCGACGAGTCGCTGCACGCCCCGATCGATCAGACCATGGTGCTCTGCAAGGCCGGCGGCAATCGTGACGCGGGCGCGCGCTTCGAAGACTTCGTGAACGGCCCCGACGGCCGGGCGATCATGAAGCGCTACGGATTTCTCTTGCCCGGCGAAGGGTAAACTTCGCGGCTCACTGATTCGCGGGACCCATACGTCCGCCCGGGCCGCGACGGGCGAGCCGCGCGCCGAGCCGTCCGCGCATGTTGTCGAGCACGAGGAACAGCTTCCCTTGCTCCTTTGCGGTGAGCTCCTTGCTCACTTCGCCGAACGCGCGATCCATCAAATCGGCGAGGGCCTTTCGATTGGTACGAAGCCCCTCGAGCGCGCTCTTGTAGGCGCCCTGATCGTCGCTGTTCAGCGTGACGAGCGCACGGAGCTTCTGCCGCGACTCTTTCAGGTTGCCGTTGATGCGCTTTCGCTCGGGCGCGTACTTCTTGAGAATGGTTTCGACGCGCACCGCTTTTTCTTCGGTGAGCCCCACGCGTTCGCGCAGGATCCGGCTCCGCATCGTCTCGAAGGGACGATCGCCCGGATCGCCGCTCGGCGCCGTCACCGGCGTCGTCGCGGGCGGGGGAGGCGCGGCCCACGCGGGGACCGCGACGGAAAGAAACATCGGCAAGAGCATCCAGCGGATCGTCGTCATCGGTGTTCTCCTCGATTGTCCCGTTCGCGCATCGCGTGAGGGACGATCATGAATGCCGGCGCGCGAGCGGCCGTTAAGGCGTGCCGTGTGAAACCTCTTCGGTCGACTCGAGCCAGGTCTGACGTCGGTCTGGGTCGTTCGGCGCGAACAACGGCCCGAGATCGAGCCCGTCGCCGTCGTCGGAATCGGTGCCGAACACCATCGCGACCGGGTCGTCCTCGTCGAGGTCGGTTGACGGCGCTTCGGGCGCCGGCGTCGCGCTCGCCGTCGGCGTCGGCGTCGAAGGCACCGAGCGCGGCATGTCGCGCGCAGCAAGCGACGCGACGGGCGCCGGCGTCGGCGGGTGGGGCTTCGGTTTTTCCGGAGCGAGCGCGAGGAATACGACCGCCGCAGCAGCGGCGAGCGCCCCCCCCCAAGCCAGCTGCAGCCGCGACTTTCGCGAGCCTTGTTGCTTCGCGATGTTTTCGGCGCGTCCCAAGAGACGCGCGTGCTCGATCTCGGACGGCGCCTTTGCCGTGCGGTCGAACATATCGCCGAGCTCGCTTTCGAGCGCGTCGTGTTCCGGATCGGGAGGGTGGGTCATCGTCGTTCTCCGGGGTCGCGGTTGCCGCGTTCGGTTTCGAGATGGGGAGCGAGCGTCGCTTTCAGCTCGCGGAGGCCGAGGTGAACCAGAACTCGCGCCGAGCCCTCGGTCGTGTCGGTCGCTTGCGCGATTTCGTCGTACCCGAGCCCGCCGTCGAGTCGAAGCAAGAGCACTTCTTGTCGTTTGCGCGGCATCGCCGTCAGGGCGCGCGTGATGGCTCGGGCCGTTTCGTTCGCCGCGGCGAGATCGGCGGGGGTCGGCGGGGGCTCGCCGGGTGACGCGAGCTCTTCCCGTCGTCGTCGACGGGCTTCGCTTCGGAGGAGCGTGCGTGCGCGCTTCACGGCGATCGTTGCGACGAAGCCCTTGAACGACGTGCCGGGCCGGTAGCGAAAGAGTCGGCGATGCACGATCGCGAGCGTCTCTTGCATCGCATCTTCGGCCAAGGCGAGATTCCCCGTCGCGCGCGTCGTGACCCGGTAAATGAGCCCGAGGTGCGGTTTGAGCAACATCGCGAACGCATGGCTATCGCCGTCGATCGCGGCCCGGACGAGCTCGGCTTCGGCGTGGGTCGCCGGATCGTCGAGCGCGGCGGAGGCTCCCTGGGTCATTTCCACTGGTTCTCTCACTGCATGCCGTCCGAGAGCGAGCTGTTAAATGGCGCCGGCCCCGAATGTCGAAAAGAGTCATTTCCGTCAGCGACGGAGCGACACATGCACGTGGGAGCCATCTTCGAAAAAGACCCAGTCGAAGCCGGTTTGCACCGCGAGCCGCGCCAAACGCCCGAGCTTTTGTGGGTCCATGTCGGACGTCGTGAGATCGGCGGCTCGGCCTTCGTAGTGAATGCTGTGCGCGCCGTGCTCGCCGCGTTCGTCCCAGGCCTCGGTGACCCTGAGCTTGACCTCCGGCCATCGCGCGGCGACCGCGCGGGCGAGGCGTCCGAGCGCGGCGCGTAGTCGCGGCGTCATCATCCGATCCGCGCCGGTGTGTTCCTCGTCCTTGAAGACGATGTCCGGCGAATCGCAGCGCACGAGTCTCCCGAACGCGGCGCTGCCTCGCGCGACGCGCTCCGCGGGGGCGCCGGTGGCCTCCACTTCCGCAATGTCCGGGATGCGCTCGCCGAGACGCAGCGCGCGATTCGAGTCGCGCTCGTCTTTCGACAGCGAAAAATCGTCGTCGGCGAAATGATGCGCGCGAGCGCCGAAGAACAGGAGGCTCGCCGTCGCCGCGGCGCAAGCGAACACCCACGCGCGCCGGCTCACGCGGTCGCTTCCGCCGCGAAGAAACGAATCGTCGCGAGGATGCGCGCGTCCACGGCTTCTTGGGTGGCACCCTGCGCTTTGAGGGCCGTCGCGGTGACGTCGAGCGAGTGATTGCCGCCTTCGACGACGAAGAGCTCGTTCTTCGCGGCCATGCGCGCCCGCGTCGTCTCGAGCAGATCGAGCGGGCACAAAGGGTCGCGCGTGCCTTGGACGAAGAGCACCGGTGTACGCAGCGCAACCAGCACTTCGTCGCGAATCGCGTTCTTTTTTCCGGCGCCCTTCAGCGGATAGCCGAGACACACGAGCGCGCTCACCGGCTCTTCGAGCGCGACGTGGCAACCGACGCGGCCGCCCATGCTCTTGCCCGCGAGCACCACCGGGCCGTCGTGACCGCGACGCGCTTCGGCGATCGCGGCCCGATGCGCGGCGATGAGCTTCGGCAGCGGATCCGGCGACCGTTTCCCGCTCAGCATGTACGGGTAGTCGATGCGCCGCACCTCGCCGATCGACTCGAGCCGGCGCACCCACCGCTGCATCCATGCCGACGACGACGGCGCGCCCGCACCGGGCGCAAACACGACGAGCGGCCGTGACACGACAAGAGCCTCGCGCGAACCGCCCGGGCCGTCGAGTCGTTTCGCCTTTCGATTGCGCCGAAGCCCTTCGCCGTCGCCGGCTCAATGCGCGCGCGTCGGGGCCGCGTTTCGGGCGCTCGATTCGAGTGCGTCGTAGAGCGCGGCTTGCACCGGTTCGGGAACGGCGTGTTCGACGCCTTCGAACTCGCGAAGGGTCGCGGGGAAGCCGAGCGCGACCAGCGCGCCGACGGCCGTGCGCGCATGCGCGATGGGAACCACCGGATCGGCGGTGCCGTGAAAGGCGATGAGGGGCGGCAGATCGCCCGCCGGACGCGCGCCCGGCACGAGCGACGGTGGAAGCCAGCCGCTCAGCGGGTACGCCGCGGCGATCAGCTCCGGATGCCGGGCGTAGAGCGCGAAACTGAGCGCGCCGCCCTGCGAAAACCCGGTGACGATCGGTTTGCCGAGCGTGGTCGGGCGTCGCCCGAGCTCGGCGATGAACGTCGCCAGTCGATCCGCCGTCTCGGCGATGAACGGCGCAGAAAAATCCGGATCACCCATACGAAAATCGAACCAAGAAAAGCCAGAGTCGTGCGGCGTCGCCGAATGCGGCAAGACGACGCGCGCCGGCACCGGAAAATTGCGAAACAACCCCGCGAAGTTTTCCGGTCGATCCCCGAGGCCGTGAAACGCGACGATGAGCGGCGCGCGCGCGTTCGCCGCGAGGCCGCCCGTCGCGAGCTCGACGTACTCGAACGCGGTGAACGGAACCGGCGCGGTAGCGGCGTTCGGAGGAGTTGAAGCAGGGCCGGCGGAAGGCGACCGGGTTGCGGCAAGCGCGGTGGTCGTCGACGCGACGGTCCGCGCAGGCGACGCGGGAGTGACTACTCCGGTGGTCGTATTTTCGTTGGACTTCGGCGCGATATCCGGTGTTCGGCAGCCGCACAATGAAAGCAGTGCGGCGCAACAGCACCACGAAAGCGTTCGGAATCCCGGTTGCATCGAGTGCTCCGTGCCGCCGTCGTTTTCAACCGTCGACGAGACATCGACGCGGACCGCTCACGGTCCGGCTTCGGTGTCTCGCTCGGTCGTGGGCTCGACTTCGGGCTCGACGCCCGACGCCGGGGGTTCTCCGAAGGTGCGAACCTGGACGCTCGGGACGCCGACGGTGGCGCCGGTCACGTCGGTGATCACGACGACCTGGTCGCCGGGGAAGAGGCGATTGCGCTGTCCGAGCTTGTCGAGCGCGGTCTGGATCGTCTTTTCGGGGTTCTTCGAAAAATCGATGACGAACGGCACGACCGAGCGCGACAGCCACATTTTGCGCCGCACGCTGCTCATGTTGGTGAAGGCGTAAATGATGGCGCGCTGCGGGCGGTGGCTCGCGACGAGTTGCCCCAAGAGGCCGCGGCGCGTGATGACGACGATGGCCGGCGCTCCGAGAGAATCTGCGACGCGGCACGCCGACCGCGCGAGCTCGTCGCGCGCGCCTTTCGGGATCCGGTCCCAGTAAAAGTCGAGGCCGCGCTCTTTTTCGATGCGCTTGGCGATGCCGTCCATCACCTCGACGCATCGGACGGGATAACGCCCGCTCGCCGTTTCGCCGCTGAGCATGATCGCGTCGGCTTGCTCGTAGATCGCGTTGGCGACGTCGGTCACCTCGGCGCGCGTCGGCATCGGCGCCTCGCGCATGGACTCGAGGAGATGCGTCGCGACGATCACCGGTTTCCCGATGCGGGTACAGTCTCGGACGATGCGCCGCTGGATGACGGGCAGCTCGCGGAAGTCCACTTCGACACCGAGATCGCCGCGCGCGACCATGATGCCGTCGGCGACCTCGAGGATCTCGGTGAAGTTGGCGACGCCTTCCTGGTTCTCGATCTTCGCGATCAGCTTGATGTTTGCGCCGCCGGCTTCGACGATTTGCCGCGCTTCGAGCACGTCGTTCGGCGAGCGCACGAACGAGAGCGCGATGAAATCGAGCTCGTGGGTGATCGCGAACTGGATGTCGCGGCGATCTTTCTCGGTGATCGACGGCAAGTTCACGCGGATGCCGGGCAGGTTGATGTGTTTGCGCGAGCCGAGCTTGCCGCCGTCGATGACGCGGCAGAGGAGCCGGTTCTCGTTCACCTCGAGCACTTCGAGATTGATGAGGCCGTTGTCGACGGTGACCTTGTTGCCCGGCTTCAAGTCTTGAACGAGGCTCTGGTAGTCGACGTGGACGCTGCGCTCTTCGGGATCGGTGACCGGCCTCACCGAGAGCGAAAACGTTTCACCGACTTTGAGATCGAGGGCGTGCTCGAGCTCGCCGGTCCGAATCTCCGGCCCTTGGAGATCGACGAGCATCGAAATCGGATGGTTCAACTTCTGATTGAGGCTCTTGATCCGCCGTACGGCCATCAAATGGCTCTCAGGATCGCCGTGCGACATATTGAGTCGCGCGATGTTCATCCCGGCGGAGGCCATCTTCTCGATGATCGCCGACGTATCGCTGGCCGGCCCGATCGTGCAGATGATCTTGGTGTGTCGAAACTCGCGTCGCTCGAAGGTCGAAGTCACGTGGCTCGTGAGTGTGCCCTCTTTTGGTGGAAAAATCCGCCGAATGTCTCGACGTTTCGGCCGGCAGGGTCTTTCGGCTGGCGCGGTCAGCGCGCCGTCGCGCCGAGCTCGGCGAGAATGCGGTCGCGCCGCACCACGAGTGGCGCTCCGGACACGCGCTCGAGGGCGAACTCGGGCAACGCTTCGCGCGCCGAAATTCGCTCCACCGGCGCGAGCCCCGACTCGCGGACGACCCAGCCGACGATGGCTTGGGGCTCCACGCCGCGGTCGCGCAGCTCGGCGAGGCTCAAGTCGTCGTCGCGTTTCGCGAGCCGTCGCCCCGTCTCATCGACGACGAGCGGCACGTGCCACCACGAGGGATGCGGCAACCCGAGCGCTGCTTGCAACAGCGATTGCCGCGCGGTGCTTTCGAGCAAGTCGTCGCCGCGCACGACCTCGGTGACGCCCTGCGCGGCGTCGTCGACCACGACGGCGAGTTGATACGCGGGCGCGCCGCCTTTTCGGGCGATGAGAAAGTCGCCCACCGCGTCGGCGACGTTCGCGACGACGGGTCCGGCGAAGCCGTCGACGAAGGGCGTCGCGCCGTCACGCGCGACGAAGCGAAGCCCCGCGGGTTTCCCCGACGCGCGCTCTGCCTCTTCGATCGACGCGAAGCGACCGCGGCACGTGCCGGGGTAACGCGGTTCGACGGTGCCGGCTTGCGGCGCGCTCTGGGCGGTTCGCAAATCGCCGCGCGTGCACACGCACGGGTACGCGAGCCCGCGCTCGACGAGCAAACGAACCGCGTCGTTCACGCGCTCGAGCCCCGTCGATTGAAGGACGACCGCGCCGTCCCAGTCGAGGCCGAGCCATTCGAGATCGCGGACGATCGCGTCGGCGGTGCCGGGGATCACGCGCGGCGCGTCGAGATCCTCCATACGCATCAGCACGGTGCCGCCGCGGGCGCGCGCATGCCACCACGCGAGCAAGAACGTGCGCGCGTGACCGAGGTGCAACTTGCCGCTCGGACTCGGCGCGAGCCGCCCGACGATGTTCGGGCGCACGCCGGGCGCGGCGCCGGGCGATGCCGAGGGGCGCGCTTCGCCGTCCGGTTGGTTCAGCTCGCGAGCTCCGCGCGTCGGTACACGGTGACGACGGCGGCGCCGCCGAGTCCGAGGTTGTGCTGGAGCGCGACTTTCGCGCCGGGCACTTGTCGCTTCTCGGAGAGGCCGCGGATCTGCCAGTTCAGTTCCGCGCATTGCGCGAGCCCGGTCGCGCCGAGCGGATGGCCCTTCGAGATGAGCCCGCCCGACGGGTTGACGACCCACTTCCCGCCATAGTCTACGGCGCCCGAGTCGATGAGGGTGCCCCCCTTTCCAGTCGCACACAGGCCGAGCCCTTC
>DATBBD010000735.1:0-6361 GCA_036271175.1 Polyangiaceae bacterium
CGATGATTCACGGTGACCAACGTGCCGCTCGGACTCGGTTCGAACGAGACCTCGACCTCGGTCTTTTCCGTTGCGTCGAAGGTCGCCGAACGCCACTCGAGCAAGAGCCGCGACGGCGGGTCCCACGCGAGGACCGTCCCCGTCTCGATGATCCGCGTCCCGGTGCGGCTCTCGAACGACTCGTAAAGCCGCCCGCCGAGCCGTGGCTCCAGATGAACGATCCCTCGTCGTTTGCCGGCGACCCGATACTTCAACCCGCGCCGCCACCACTGGTCGATCTCCTCCGTGAACACGCGGAAAGTGGACTCGAGCGGCGCGGCGACGAGGACGGACACCGTCGCTTGGTCACCGCGCGGAGGAGGTACCCCCGTCGTCATCCTCGCCCCGTGCGCGCCTTCTTCTCGGCGTGCGCCTTGAACGCGACGAGTTGTTCCAACCAGAACGCCTCCACTTCGGCGAGCCAATCGCGCAACTCGAGAAATGGCGCCCGCTCGAGCCGATAGACGCGCACGCGCGCGTCGTCTTCGAGCTCCTCTTCGGTCACCAAGCCCGATTTTCGGAGCACGCGAAGATGGCGGCTCATCGCCGGCCGCGTCATGGACAGCTTATCGGCGAGGTCGCTTGCTCGGCGCGGTTTCTTGCGGAGCAAATCGACGACGCGACGCCGCGTAGGGTCGGCGAGCGCACTCAGCGTCCGATCGAGATCAGCCGGCATTCGGTTTTTGATCGCGAATGCGCTGCATGAACCACCAGAGGTGGCCCTCGAGATCGGTCGCGCCATAACTGCGATCCGACCAATAGTCGTCCCCGTAGTCGCTGGTCGTCGGTTCCCGCACGATCCCGGCGCCGGCCGATTTCGCGCGCGCCGCGTGCGCGTCCGTGTCATCGACGAAAAGACAGAGTGCGCCGGTGTTCGCTCCGTTGAGCGAACGCGGGCTCGCTGCAAGCCGCTCTGAGGCGTCTTTCGACGGATCGCGGCTCCCGGTGCCGCCCACCATGACCAGCGCTTCGCCGAACACGAGCTCCGAATGCACGATCGTCCCATCGTCGCCCTCGACCTTGAGCCTGATCTCGAACCCGAACGCTTTGCAGAGCCAATCGATCGCCGCGCGCGGGTCGTCGTAAAACACGGACGCGCTCAGACGCGGCCAGCCTTTCGGAGTTGGTTTCATGATGAGCAAATGATTAACGTTACGGTTAATCATTGTCAAGTTACGAAAAGAGGCGTTGCACCCGTTTTGGGATGCAACGCCTCTCGAGTCTCTTTCTCGTAGCTGTCGCTCGGAGCCGATCAGCTCTGCTTGTGATCGTGATGACCGATCTTGCCGTCTTTGAACGCCTGCTCGAGCTCGGCTTGCGACACCTTCTGGTCGTTGTTCGTGTCGGCGACCTTGATGTGCTCCCAGCGCTTGGGGCCGACCTCGTCCGCCGTCAGGAATCCATCGCCGTTCTTGTCGGCCTTCTGGAACCGCTCCGCAGCGCTCTGCTGACGTTCGGCGTCGGTCTTGTTGGCGTGATCGCCAGAGCACTGAGGCCGCGCTCCGTCGGTGTCACCGGCTTGCATGCCGTGCGCGCTCGCGAGCGATGCGCCGCCGATCACCAAACCGAGTAGAGCAACACCGAGGCCGACACGTTTCGTCTTCATGCGAATCATTGGGATTGTCTCCTTGCTTGGTTCTTCGACGCCGCGCCCGGCGAGCTCCCTACGACGAGGTGGATTCCAGTGCTGCCGCCGCGATGCGCCGCCGGCCGGTTTGCCGAATCGCGGAGCGTCGCGTAACCCTCCGGTCAGGCGGTGTGACTTTGTCTCTTTCTCGATTCCATCCCGCGGTCCGAAATTGGTTCGAACGCGCGCTCGGCACGCCCACTCCTCCTCAAGAGGCGGGCTGGCCGCATCTCTTCGACGGCGAAGACACGTTGATCGCGGCACCCACGGGTTCCGGCAAAACCTTGGCGGCGTTCCTCGTCGCGATCGACGCGATCGTCAAAGACGGCGTCGAAGGGCAGCTCGGCGACGAGACCCGGATTCTCTACGTCTCTCCGTTGAAGGCGCTCGGTAACGACATCGAGCGCAATCTGGTCGCGCCGTCGGAGGGCATTGCTCGCGAGCTCTCGGCCGCGGGGCTACCGGACGTCGCGATTCGCACGATGGTGCGAACCGGCGACACGAAGAGCCGTGACCGCGCTCGCATGACGTCGCGGCCGCCGCACATCGTCGTCACGACGCCCGAATCACTCTACATATTGCTGACCAGCGACGGCGGTCGGCGAATGCTCCGCACCGTACGTACGGTCATTCTCGACGAAGTGCATGCGCTCGTCGGCGACAAGCGAGGGTCGCACTTGTCGCTCTCGCTCGCGCGGCTCGACGCGCTCGTGGGTCGTCCTGTTCAACGCGTAGGCCTCAGCGCGACGCAGCGGCCCATCGAGCGCGTGGCGCGGTTTCTCGTCGGCCGCACGGCGACAGGCGAAGAACGGCCCTGCGCGATCGTCGATTCGGGACACGCGCGCCCGCGCGATCTCGCGCTCGAACTGCCGAGGTCGCCGCTCGAAGCCGTGATGTCCGGCGAAGTGTGGGAAGAGGTGTACGGGCGCCTGGCCGAGCTCGTGTCGTCGCATCGGACGACGCTGATTTTCGTCAATACCCGGAGGCTCGCCGAACGGTTGACGCGGCATCTCGGCGAGCGAATCGGCGTGGACCGTGTGACGTCGCACCACGGAAGTCTGTCGCGCGAGCAACGCTTCGACTCCGAGCAGCGTCTCAAATCCGGTGAGCTTCGCGCGCTCGTCGCGACCGCGTCGCTCGAGCTCGGCATCGACATCGGCAGCGTCGACCTCGTCTGTCAGATTGGCTCGACGCGCGCGATCGCGCCGTTTTTGCAACGGGTAGGTCGCTCCGGGCATCACCAGGGCGGCATCGCCAAAGGGCGGCTCTTCCCGCTCTCGCGCGACGAGCTGGTCGAATGCGTCGCGCTCCTTCTCGCCGTGAAGTCGGGCGACCTGGACCGGGTGCGCATCCCCGACGCGCCGCTCGATATCCTCGCGCAACAGATCGTCGCCGCGGTGGCCGCCGAAGAGTGGGACGAAGATGCGCTATTTTCTCTCTTCCGCGCGGCGGATCCGTACCGGTCGCTCACGCGCGATTCGTTCGACGCGGTCGTGCGCATGCTCGCCGATGGGTTCAGCACGCGGCGCGGCCGCCGCGGGGCGCGTCTGCATCGCGACGCGGTTCAACGCAAGCTTCGGTCGCGGCGCGGGTCTCGCCTCATCGCGCTCACCTCGGGTGGCGCGATTCCGGACAACGCCGATTACGACGTCGTGCTCGACCCGAGCAACGTCCGCGTCGGTTCGGTGAACGAAGACTGGGCGATCGAAAGCATGCAGGGCGACATTTTCCAGCTCGGCAACGCGTCGTGGAAGATCATCAAAGTGTTACCGGGGACGGTGCGCGTCGAGGACGCCAGGGGAAAGCCTCCGACGATTCCGTTCTGGCTCGGCGAAGCGCCCGGTCGTTCGCGCGAGCTCTCCGCCGCAGTGTCGGCGCTTCGCGAATCGGTCGACCAATGCCTCGGCGGCGGCACCTCCGAAGAAATCGTCCGCGCGACGTCGTGGCTCGGAGAACGCGTCGGCATTTCCGACGAGGCATCGCGCCAGGCCATCGAATACCTCGCCGGGGGGCGAGCCGCACTCGGCGCCATGCCTTCCCAAGAGACGCTCGTGCTCGAGCGTTTCTTCGACGAGAGCGGCGGGATGCAATTGGTCGTCCACGCTCCGTTCGGGAGCCGGATCAATCGTGCCTGGGGCCTCGCGCTCCGAAAGCGATTTTGCCAAAAATTCGACTTCGAGCTCCAGGCCGCGGCGACCGAGGACGCGATCATCCTTTCCCTGGGGTCGACGCACAGCTTCCCGCTCGAAGAAGTGTTTCAGTATTTGAGGAGCAACGGCGTCCGCGATCTCCTCGTGCAAGCGGCGCTCGTCGCGCCGATGTTCACGACGCGGTTCCGTTGGAATGCGTCTCGAGCGCTCGCCGTGCTCCGTTCTCGAAATGGCAAACGCGTGCCACCGCGGCTCCAGCGCATGGACGCAGAAGATCTGGCGGCCGTGGTTTTTCCCGACCAGGTGGCTTGTCAGGACAACTTGCCCGGACATCGCGAGGTGCCCGATCACCCGTTGGTGAACCAGACGGTCACCGATTGCCTGGTGGAAGCGATGGACCTCGAAGGGTTCGAGGCCGTCCTCGACGCGATCCATCGCGGAGAAAAGCGACTCGTCGCGCGCGATACCACCGAGCCATCGCTCTTCGCCCATGAAATCCTGACTGCGAGGCCCTATGCATTTCTCGACGACGCTCCGCTCGAAGAGCGGCGTGCGAACGCGGTCCACGCACGGCGAACCTTGGGCCCCGGAGCTGCGAGCGACGTCGGGGCGCTCGACCAGAACGCGATCGACCGCGTGCGCGACGAGGCGTGGCCGTCGCCCGAGAGCGCGGACGAGCTCCACGAAGCTCTGGTGCTCCTCGGTTACATGACCGAAGCCGAAGGAACGCGCGCGAACGCGCTCGCTCACTTCGACGACCTTCGTCGGGGACGGCGCGCCGTCCTGATTCGACTTCCCAATGGGGCCATGGTTTGGGTCGCGGTCGATCGCTGGGCGGACTTTCGCGCGGCGCACCCGCGTGCCTGCGTCGTCGACGCACCCGAGCCCGAGTCGGGTCCGGCGCCAGAACCCGAACACGCCATGGTCGAGTTGCTTCGCGGCCGCCTCGAAGTCATCGGTCCCACGACGAGCCGCGCGCTCGCCGAAAGCGCCGGCATTTCCCTCGAGGGCGCGGACGGCGCACTTGCCGCGCTCGAAGCCGAAGGATTCGTCCTTCGCGGGCGCTTCACTCCGCGATCGGACGGCGTCGAATGGTGCGAACGACGGCTCCTCGCGCGCATTCATCGCTACACGCTCGGACGATTGCGGAGCGAGATCGAACCCGTCGCGCAAGTGGACTACATGCGGTTTCTCCTCTCGTGGCAACGCGCCGTCCCCGCGACGCGGATGCGAGGGCCGGCGAGCGTGATGTCGGTGCTCTCGCAGCTCGAAGGCTTCGAGGCCCCCGCAGGCGCCTGGGAATCGGAGATTTTGCCCCTCCGCGTGGACGACTACGAGCCGTCGTGGCTCGACGCGCAATGCCTCTCCGGGCGCCTCGTGTGGCTCCGTCTATCGCCGCCGAGCACGGAGCTTCGCCCGGTACCGGGACCGATGCGAACGACGCCGATCGCGCTCGTGCTGCGCGCACATCTCGACGCCTGGCGACCCGATGCGCGGAACGTCGACCCCCTGACGAGCTCGCACGCGGCCGCCGTGTTCGACGAGCTCGTTTCGCGCGGCGCGAGCTTCTTCGACGACATCGTCGTTTCCACGCGGCTCTTGCGCACCGACGTCGAGGCCGCGCTCGGCGAGCTCGTTTCGCTCGGACTCGTGACCTCCGATTCGTTCGCCGGCCTACGGGCGCTCCTGCTCCCCTCGAAGCAACGCGCGGCCGGCTTGTTTCCGCCGGTACGGCGCGCGACCGCGCCGCTCGGCATGGAGGCTGCCGGACGCTGGTCGTTACTTGCGGCGAAATCGTCGTCGTCGCGATCGGACGCCCGGCTCGACGCGCGCCTCGACTCTACGGAGATCGTCGCGCGAGTACTGCTTGCCCGCTACGGCGTCGTGTTCCGACGCATCGTCGAGCGGGAGACGGCTGCGCCGTCGTGGGGCGAGCTCTTGCGCGCCTATCGCAGACTCGAAGCGCGCGGGGACGTCCGCGGCGGACGCTTCGTCGAAGGGTTTTCCGGCGAGCAATACGCGTTGCCCGACGCGGTCGAGGCGCTCCGCGCCGTGCGCCGATCGCCCAAGAGCGGCGAGCTCACGTCGATCAGCGCGGCCGACCCGCTGAGCCTCGCGGGGATCGCAACGGCCGGCGAGCGGGTGCCGTCCATCTCGCCCAATCGGGTCGTTTACCTCGACGGCGTCCCGGTAGCGAAAAAGGTCGGCGGCGTCGTCGATCTGCTCGCGGGCGGCGCTGTCGCGGCTGCGAGCGCCGGCGCTGGTAACGGAGACGTCCGGGACCGCCAGGAGCTGGAGCGCGCGCTCGCTGCTTTGGTATAGACTCCGGCGTTATGCAAAGCGATGCGCCGAGCTATCGCGGGCAGTGGATCCTGCGCATCGGGGTCCTCTTGGCCGTCGCGGCGGCTGTGTTCTGGACCTTCTATTCGCTCGATTTTTTCGTCACCGGCAAGGTCACCGACGCCGCTCCGACGTCGCCGCTCGGGCGCTATTTGAAGTTCGACCCCGGCAGCATCTCCGACGCCATCAGCTCGCTCGCCGGCAA
>DATBBD010000736.1:0-7959 GCA_036271175.1 Polyangiaceae bacterium
GCCCGAGCAAGGCGAGTGGGATCGCGGCAAAGTAAAAGACGAGCTGATTGCTCACTTCGAGGGCCGAGAGGCGACCAAACTGGAGCTCGCGCTCCATCAAGAGACTCGGAACCGTACGCGCGGCTGTCAGAAGCAACTCGAACGACAGCGCGCGCAAGAGCCACTCCGAGCCCTCGGGCAAATCCGTCCAGATACGGTGCGAGAGCGGCGACGCGACCCACACCGTCGCGATGACCGCGGCGGAAACCACGAGCTGCAACCAGAGCACGCTCGAGAGGAGCCGCTCGGACGGCTTGTCGTGCTGTTGAACGAGGCGCCCGGCGAGCCCCGCGTCGCCGAAGTACACGAAGAACATCAGCGCGAACTGCGAGATCGAAAACACGCCGAAGTCGCGCGGGTCGAGGATGCGCGCGAGCAGGAGATTTCCGCCGAATACGAGGACCTGTAAAACGACCGCGCGCGCGACCAATGTGACCGCGCCGGAGACCGCTTTCCGCTTCAGCGAAGCGTGATCGACGCCGGATTCGGGAGGTGCGGGGCTACTCGTCATGTTGGCGGGAGCCACCGAGGGGTTTTCATGGGCGCCGTAAGTGGAGCGTCCGCGAAACCCCGGAAATCGTACTGTCCTCGCCGGGGCTCATCCGTAGATCGACCGGTCTATGCCGGAAATCGTGCCTCGCCGCAACGGCTCCGCAGCAAGAGCTGGCGTTGCGCTTCGTCCGGGGCCGTGTCATCGGTGGCCACCCACGCATGCTCACCCCTGCACGAAGCCTCAAGAAGAGAGTCTCGGCCACCGTACGTCGCGCGCAGCAGAAGTACGTCGTCGAAAAATTCAATTTCATCTATTACCACGGCACCGGGGGCGCCATCCCGTTCACGACCACGTCGTGGCTCGGCGTGGACGCGCTGAAGTGCCCCGCAGACATGTGGATCTATCAAGAGATCCTCTACAAGACGCGGCCCGACGTCGTCGTCGAGTGCGGGGTACGGTTCGGGGGTAGCACGCTGTACCTCGCACACTTGTTCGATTTGATGGGCGGCGGGCAGGTCATCGGGTGCGACATCACTCTCGAAAACGTTCACGAGAAGGTGCGCGCGCATCCACGCATCACCCTCCTCGAAGGGAGCTCCATCGACGAGGCGATGGTCGCCGACGTCACGCGGCGCTGCGAGGGCAAGCGCACCATGGTGATCCTCGACTCGGACCACTCCGAAAAGCACGTCTCGAACGAACTCCGCGCCTACTCGCCTCTCGTCACTCAGGGCTGTTATCTCATCGTCGAAGACACCAACGTCAACGGGCACCCCGCGGAGCCGAAGCACGGACCGGGCCCGTACGAAGCCGTGCAAAAGTTCTTGCCGACCACCCGCGACTTCGTGGTCGACCGCGATTGCGAGCGACTCCTCGTGACGTTCAATCCGTCGGGGTACTTGCTCCGCACTCACTGAGCCGGCGGCCGCAGCTTCAGCGCGATGTGCGCCGCGCACAGATTCGGCCAGCGCTGGCTCAAGCGCGCGGCGAGCGCGGCGCCGAGGTTCACCACGCCGTCGGATCCCCTCGTCAGCGCGTCGTGAACGCCCTGCAGCGCGTCGCTCTCGGTCGCGAGGTTCTCCAGGCGGCGGCGAAGCCGCGCCGGGATCTTCACGAAGAGTTGCCTTCCGATCGGCAGATCCCATCCTTCGACCATCGTGCCTTCCACGGCCCAGTGCTGCGATTCGACCAGCTCGTGCAGCGTGTCCCACGTGAAGAAGTGCACGTGCGTCCGATCGAGCAATCCAGCGTCCTCGTAGCGAAAATCGCCTCGAAAGAAGAGCCGCTTCCGCATGCTCCACACCGCAACGTTCGGAACGGCGATGATCGCGATGCCGCCCGGCAAGAGCGACGCCTTGAACCGTTCGAGAACGCGATCGGGCTCACGCAGGTGCTCGAGCACGTCCGCGGCGATGATCACGTCGAACCGCCCGGGAATCGAATCCCAGAACGCCGGCGCTTCGAGCGACCCTTCGAACACGGTGAGCCCGTTCTGTCGCGCTTCGGCGGCTGCGGCGGCCTCGACCTCGACGCCGGTCACCGTGCACGCCTTCTCGCGAATCAGGACGCGACCGACGTAACCCGACGCGCAACCCACTTCGAGCACGCGGCTCCCCTCGGGGGTCCAATCGATGACTTGCCGATGCGTCGGGCTCAGCCCTTCACGCTCGACGATCCGTCGATACCGCGCGCCGTCGGACGTGGCCATGAGGCGTCGTTATAGACGCGACCGGCCGCGTCGCCCAAGAGAAGATGCGCCCCCCACGGCGAGGAGTAAGCTCCGCGCATGGGGAAATCGTCGGTCGCTACCGCATTGCTCTCCGCCTCTGTCGTCCTCTCGACCGCCGCGTTCGCCACAGCCTTCGCCTACAAACCGGGGTCCGAGACGTGGACGGACCCCGCCGGAGTCGCCGGCGCGCAGCACAAGGACCTGGTCACCACCGCGGATTATTACGGGCTCCAGGTGTTCCAGCTCCACCAATTCGACAAGCGGGCTTGTCTCATCGAGATGGACCAGTCGACGTTCGCGACGCGCGACGTCGGTCGGCTCGACCCGCTGAAAATCTGCGAGCCTACCGGCGGCGACATCTGGAAGACCGCGGACGTCGGGTCCGGCAAATACGTCACCGCCATCGCGGTCTGCAGCGGGAAAGACAAGGACGACAAACGCCTCTTCGGCCTCGAGCTCTGGAGCGCGAGCCTTCACGACGACGGCGAGCTCAAAGCGTCCGCGAAATCGACGAAGCTTGAATTCCCCGAGTGCAAAAAGTGGCAGGCGAAGCAAGCGTGCCCGACCGGCTCCGTCGCGACCGGCATCCGCGGTTACTACGACGACGCGAACCAGGGCCTCGACGGCATCTCCCTTCGCTGCAACGCGCTCGAACCGCGCGGCAAGTAGGTCGTCGCGCGCGCCGCGCCAGTTTCGCCCGCTCGCGCCGCACCGTTTTTTGCTCGCACGCACTACCGTTTTCGCGCGCGCCGTCCAGTCACCGTTTTCCGAAACCCGCGGCTCTCGTCAGCTCGTCGCGGAGCGCGACGAAGCTCGCGAGCTGCGCGACGGTTTTCCGCGTGAGCAGCACGACGTTGCGTTCGACGCCGGCGAGCTCGCGGTAGCTCTCTCGCGGAAACCCCATTTCGAGTACGAGCCCGAGCGGCGCGAGGCCGTCACCGAAGCCCGCTTTCGCCATTTGCGCGACCGCGCCGAACGACTCGACCGGCACGAGCCGACCGCCGAGCAAGTCGGGATGGTGCTGTTTCAAGAGCGGCTCCACGGCGCGAAACGTGGCCGACGTGGGCTCGATCGAGATGAGCGGGCGCCGGCGATCGGCGCGCGAACCGAGCCCGGCGTGGACGAGCACCATGGGCTCGGTGACGACCGGGTGCTGGATCAGATCCTTCGCGGCCGTGGGCGCCGTACAGAGCCCGACGTGATAGCGGCCGAGCCGCACGCTCTCGACGACCAGGACGCTGCGATGCGCATGCAAGTCGACACGAAGGCCCGGCAGCGCGGCGAGCGCGCGGCTCACGACGCGCGGACCCCACGACGACGCAATGGAATCGGCGAGCGCGAGCGACAAGCTCGACAAGGTCGGACCTTCGACGGGTAACGCGAGCGCGCGGAGCTCCGCGACGAGCGGGCGCGCGCGCTGCAAAAAATCGAGACCGCGTGCGGTGAGTCGCACGCGGCGACCATCGGGTTCGATGAGTCGAAACCCGACCGCGGCTTCGAGCGTCCGGAGCCGCTTGCTCACCGCCGACTGCGTGAGCCGGAGCCGCGTCGACGCTTCGCTCATGGTGCCGAACTGGTCGAGGGCGGCGAGGGCTTCGATACTCTCCAACATATTCCAATCAGGACTTTATTGTATTAATCCTATTCTCTTATTTCTTTTGTTGAAGGGGACCATGTTGAGGCCATGGACACCCTCGAATCCACGCCGGAAATGGCCCAATCCGTCTACGAAACGCTCGCGAAGAACCTCGACGTCGTGCAGCGCCGGTTGAATCGGCCGCTCACCTTGGCCGAGAAAGTGCTCTTCGGTCACCTCGACGATCCGTCGCTTCAGGAGCTTTCGCCGGGCAAGAGCACGCTCGCGCTCCGCGTCGATCGCGTCGTGTTCCAGGACGTGCTCGGCCAATCCGGGCTCCTTCAATTCATGCAAACGGGTCGCGAGCGCGTCGCCGTGCCAACGACGGTCCACTGCGACCACTTGATCCAGGCACGCACCGACGGCCTGTCGGATCTACGCGCCTCGGTGAACGAAAACGACGAGGTGTACGGCTTTCTCCACGCCGCCGCGGCGAAGTATGGCGCGGGGTTCTGGGGACCGGGCGCGGGCATCATTCACCAGGTCGTGCTCGAGAATTACGCCTTCCCGGGCACGCTGCTCATCGGGACCGACTCGCACACGCCGAACGCCGGCGGTCTCGGCGCGTGCGCCGTCGGGGTCGGAGGCGCCGATGCCGTCGAAGCGATCGCCGGGCTTCCGTGGGAACTCCTCTATCCGCGACGCATCGCGGTCTATCTCACCGGCGAGCTCGGCGGCTGGACCGCACCGAAGGACGTGATCCTCTTCGTCGCGGGCGCGCTCGGCGTCGCGGGCGGCACCAACGCGATCGTCGAATACATCGGACCCGGCGCGCGCACGCTCAGCGCGACCGGCAAGGCGACGATCGCGAATATGGGCGCCGAGCTCGGCGCGACCGCGTCGATGTTCCCCGCCGACGCGCACATGCTGCGGTATCTCGAAGCGACGGGGCGCGGCGAGCTCGCGGCGCTCGTCGCGTCGCACTTCGAGTTGCTCGCGCCCGACCCCGACGTGGAAGCGGATCCCGACGCGCACTACGATCGCGTGCTCCGTCTCGACCTCGGCACCCTCGAGCCGCACGTCACCGGGCCGCACTCGCCCGACCGCGCGCGCCCCATTTCACGGCTCGCCGCCGAAATGCGAGCGCCGGACAACGACTTCCCGGACGTCATTTCGAGCGCGCTCATCGGCAGCTGCACCAATTCGTCGTACGAAGATTTGAGCCGCGCCGCCGACGTCGCGAAGCAAGCGCGCGCTCACGGGGTACGCGCTCAGGTCGAACTCCTCGTCACGCCCGGCTCGGAGCGCGTACGAAAGACCGTCGAGCGTGACGGCCAGCTCGCGGCGCTTTCCGACATCGGCGCGGTGATCCTCGCCAACGCGTGCGGCCCGTGCATCGGCCAATGGAAGCGCGCGACGGCCGATGCGAGCGCGCCCAACACGATCGTGACGTCGTTCAATCGCAATTTTCCGGGCCGCAATGACGGACACGCCGCGACGATGAACTTCATCGCGAGCCCGGAAATCGTGACCGCGCTGTCGCTCGCCGGACGGCTTTCGTTCAATCCGCTCGTCGACACGTTGCTTGGCGAGAACGGCGCGCCCTTTCGGCTCGAGCCGCCCGCGAAGGCGCCCGAAGTGCCCGAACGCGGCTTCGAATCGGGTCGCGAACGCTACGTCGCGCCGCCCGTCGATGGGCGCGACATCACGCTCCCGTTCAATCCGCGGAGCGAACGCTTGCAACCCCTCGAGCCGTGGCCGGCCTGGGACGGGCGCGATCTCGTCGACTTGCCCGTCCTCATGAAGACGCGCGGCAAGACCACGACCGATCACATCTCGCCCGCCGGTCCATGGCTTCGTTTTCGCGGACACCTCGAGCGCTTCAGCGACAATTTGCTCTCCGGCGCGACGAACGCGTTCACCGGACAAATCGGCAAGGGCGACGCCGATCGTCCGATCGCGGAAATCGCTCGCGAGTACCGAGCGAACGGCACGAAGTGGGTCATCATCGGCGACGCGAACTACGGCGAAGGCAGCAGCCGCGAGCACGCCGCGCTCTCACCGCGCCTCTTGAACGGCTCCGCCGTCATCGCCCGAAGCTTCGCGCGCATCCACGAAACGAACCTGAAGAAGCAAGGTCTCCTCGCACTGACGTTTTCCGATCCGTCGGACTACGACGTCATCCGTGAAGGCGACCGCCTGAGCCTCGTCGCGCTCGCCGCCCTCGCCCCCGACATCCCGGTTCGCTGCATCGTGGAGCACACCGACGGCACGCGCGAGACGCTCGCGCTCCGGCACTCGTACACTGAAAAGCAACTTGCCTGGTTCCGCGCGGGCTCGGCGCTCAATCTGTGTCGAACGACATATTGAAGGCGAAGCTAGAGAGCAGAAGGGTTGGCACGCGGCCGACGCGGCGCACGGTGTGGGGGCGCGCGGCGACTGCGCGACGGTCCGATCGCTTCGCGTCGTCCGCGAAATTCTCATCACCGTCCGCGTCTCCGAGGGCGCCCCAAAAATAAATTTCCCAAATGGAGAGCGGGCGATGGAGCACGGGTATTCGTGCACGGTTCTGCACAACCGGCTCGGTGCTCGAGTTGCGACATGCACCGACGCGAGTCGGCGGTGCGCAGGCGGTGGAACCCGCGCCGCGGGGAAACGACACCATCTGTCGCGGAGTTCGGCGAGAACGCCTTCGCGCGCGCGGAAGGCTCGAGCGGCACCCTTATTGCTCAATGCGGCGCGCGACGGACTCGTTCGCGTCATTCATTCGGGGAGATCCAAATGCGCTCGAAAATTATATCTGCCTTCGTTGCTTCGACGGCGCTTACGCTCGTCGTTTTCACTCCGACTCCGAGCTTCGCGAACACGTCGATCTACGGCGCGAACGTCGGCGCGGTTCATTCGAACGACGGCACGAGCTGGTGCATCCCTGCGTTGACCGCGAACGGCGCGACGAGCTCGTTCCAGTTCGCTCCGTCCGATTCGACGCAAGCGAAGACGAACAACTCCGTCGATACGTTCGCGCGTCAAAAGGTGCGCGTGCTCTGCAAACCCGTGTTCGGTGCGTCGACCATCGTCGCGAGCCCGTCCTGGTCGACGAACGCCGGCGGCGACGCCAACTCCGCGACGTGTCCCGGAGGCACGACGCCGACGATGGCGCAGTGTGAAATCGACGGACAGATCGACGGCGGCCAAACGACGACGTTGCCGTTCGTGTATCAGGGCAGCGCGTGCGGCACCGGCGTCTCGAGCATCAGCACGACGAGCTCGATTCAGGGCGAGTTGCTCTATTCGAAGCCGAATAGCCCGCCCTCGAGTCCGCAGACCGACGACCAGGGATTCCCCGACTACGTCAGCCTTCCGGGTTATCCGATCCCCTCGCCGCTCGCGCACGGTCCGAACAGCGGCGATAACACTCCCTTCATCGCCGGCGCCGACATCGGAGGGATGTTCCTGTCGAACGACACGATGAACTACTTCTTCGGAGACTCCTTCAACAACGCGGCGGGAGCGATTTGGTCGCATGGCGCGCTCGCCAAGACGACCAATCTAGATCCGACCGCGATGGTCCTCAGCACGAGCGGCCTCCAGAGCTGGGAAATGAGCACGCACACTCCCGCGACGTCCCTGTTTTTGCCTCAACCGTGGACACCCGCGCAAAGCGCCGCGACGGAGATGACCACGATTCCCGGCGCGGGGTTCGGCGTCACGGACGCTTCGGGCAACTCGTATCGGTTCCTCTGGTACTTCTCGGTCGTCACCTTCGGCAACCCAGGAGCCTTCACGACGAACTGGTCGTCGCTCGCCTACACGGTCAACACCACCTTGAACAACAGCGTGACCTGGACGCGAGGTGACGCGAATCCCAAGGCGCCGACCACCCCGGTGTGGCCCGCGATCAGCAACTTTTCACCGGGCGCCGTCTGGTACGACCGATTCAACCGAATGATCTATTTCTTCGGCATCCGGCCGCAGCTCCTGGCGACCGTATGGGGGACGAACGAGTACCCGTTCAGCGGCGTGCGCCTCGCTCGCGTTCCGAGCACGCCGACGTCGATCATGAACCCCGCGAAGTATCAGTACTGGACCGGTTCGGCGTGGGTGAGCGACCCGGGGAACTAC
>DATBBD010000737.1:0-5653 GCA_036271175.1 Polyangiaceae bacterium
TCGACTTGCACTTAGCGTTCGCGCCGTGGGTCGTGGGCAAGGAGACGTACGAGCGGCTCGGCATCGACGTCGCGACCATGTCGAAGCCCGGGTTCTCGCTCCTGAAGCACCTCGGGTTTCCGGCCGCGAGCGTCGAGGAAGCCAACGACGTGATCGTCGGTCGCATGACGATCGAAGGCGCGCCGTACCTGCGCGACGAGCACTACGCCGTCTTCGATTGCGCGAACCGCTGCGGCCGGACCGGCAAGCGATTTCTGGCTCCCATGTCGCACGTGCGCATGATGGCGGCGGCGCAGCCGTTCCTCTCCGGCGCGATCAGCAAAACGGTGAACCTCCCGAACGAGGCCACCGTCGACGAGGTGCGCCAGATCTATGAAGAGGGGTTCCGGCTGGGGCTCAAGGCCGTCGCGCTCTACCGCGACGGTTGCAAAGCGTCTCAGCCGCTCTCGACGTCGAGCGGCGACAGCATCCCACCGGAAGAAATCGAAATCGTCGCGGCGCACCCGGTTCCCGGTGCAGCGCTCGCGGTGCGGCCGGTCGGCGCTCGCGTTCGACTTCCGACGAAGCGTCGCGGGTTCACTCAAGAGGCGCGCGTCGGGGGGCACAAGGTCTTCCTGCGCACCGGTGAGTACGAGGACGGGTCACTCGGAGAAATATTCATCGACATGCACAAGGAGGGCGCGGCGTTTCGGTCCCTCATGAACTGCTTCGCGATGGCAGTGTCGATCGGGCTTCAATATGGCGTCCCTCTCGACACGTACGTCGAGCAGTACACCTTCACGAAGTTCGAGCCCCACGGCGTGGTCGAGATGCACCCGAACATCAAGTTCGCGACGTCGATCGTCGACTACATCTTCCGCGTGCTCGGGGTCGAATACCTCAAGCGATACGATTTCGCGCAAGTGAAGCCCATCGAAACCCCGGCGATCGAAGATCCGACCACGCCGAAATTCGAAGAAGCGGAAGAAGAAGAGCCCGCGATGACGGCGCCGTCGGCGGCCGTGTCGGCGCTCGCCGCGGGCGTCGCAAGCACGGTCGACGCCACCAGGGCCGGAAATGAGCACGCCGCGCTCGACGCCCAGCTCGAAGAGCTGATGGGCGACGCGCCCGTCTGCGACGTGTGCGGTCACATCACCGTCCGGAACGGAGCATGTTACAAGTGCCTCAACTGCGGCAACTCGATGGGCTGCAGCTGATCCGCGCGATGAGCGAGCGGGTCCGCGGGCGGTAACTCCGCCGATAGATGCACGCCTCGTGCTGTGCGGAGGTTCAAGCGATGAAAACCGTGGCTCTCGTCGGACTGCTTCTCTTCATTCCGAGTTGTCAGAAAAAGCCTGAGGCCACGGCCGCACCGAGCGCGAGTGTCGCTGCGACACCGCCGGCGGCCAGCGTCGCTCCGGAACCGGTCGCGAGCGCGAGCGCTTCGGCCGCTCCGTCAGCCGCGGTGGTCGCAAGCGCGGCTCCGGCGGTTTCCGCGACGGCTACTCCGGAACAAGAGGCGCTCGCCAAACAGGCGGCAGCTGGAGGCGCGAAGGAGATCCAGACGTGCTGCGCCGCGCTCGCAGCCGCGGCGAAAAAAGGCGGCAAGGCGAAGAATCAATACGTGACGGCTGGGGCCGTTTGCGCTGGCCTCGCGATCTCGGTCAAAGCGGGCAGAGCGAACGCAACCGCGGCGAAAGTGACGCTCCGAGGACAACTCGCAGGTGCACCGGTGCCGAGCGGCTGCTGAGTAAGCGCGACGCGACGCTCGCTTCCCCCTTGTCAAATGGAGGGGGGGCGGGCGACCCTAGGCGCGATGAAGCATCACATCCTCGGGCACGTCGCTGCATCGCTCCTCGTCAGCACCTGGGTCGTCGGGTGCAAGAAGGACGAGCCCCCTCCCCCGCTGCCCACCGCGCAGCCGGTCGCGACGAATCCCGCGCCGCTTCAACTCAAGCCCGAGGACGCTGGCGTGAAGATGCCGCCGCCCGACGCCGGCGCGAAGAAGAAGGTCATGCACGGCGGGGGCTCCAGCGGCGGACTTTCGGCGTGTTGCTCGGCCCTCCAGCAAAACTCCGCGTCTGCCCCCGAGCCGACGAAGACGTACATGATGCAGGCTGCTCAACTCTGCAAAGCGGTCGCGGCCCAGGGTGGAAACAAGTCTGCGTTCGGCGGCATGTTGATGAACGCACTCCGCGGAGCCGGCGTCCCGGTCGCGTGCAAGTAACGGAGTCGAGCGGCGTCACGCGGTAGTTTCCACCGGCTTTCATCCCCGACCCCGCGCGCTATCTTGCCGAGCGGCGCTTCGGGCGGAAGTGATCGAAGCCGCCGACTAGGGGGATGAGGGCGCCTTGCTCGTCGCGGAGCAAGGCGTTGCGGCCCGGTTCGACTCTGCCGATCGGGCGCGCGAAGCGGGGGCGACGCGACGCTTCGCCCGTCGCGAGGAGCGCGTAGTCCTCGCCGCCGGATACTGCGAGCTCGAGTGCGTCGGTTTCCAAGAGCCGCGCCATCGTGAACAACTCGGGGCTGAGCGCGCGGCGAAGCGCGGCGCGCTCGACGACGACGCGCACGCCGCTCTCGTCGGCGAGGCGCGCCGCGTCGGCTGCGAGCCCGTCCGAAACGTCGATCGCCGCGCGGGCACGACCGGCGAGACCGCGACCGGCGCGAACGAGCGCGTGCGGCCTCCGAAAAGCGGCGAGCGCGGCGCGAACGGCGCGACGTTCGGCGGGGGCGAGCGACGGTGCCCGAGGCCGATCCGTCGCCGGCGTAACCCGGCGATCACGCCTGCCGTCCGCGTCGTGCGCGGCGAGCCAGCCGAGCCCCGCTGCGGCCAAACCGAGGTGGCCGATGAGCCAGAGCTCGTCGCCGGGGCGAGCGCCGCTCCGGAGAAGCGGCGTGGAGGCCGCGCCGAGCAGGGTCGTCGTCACTCCGAGCTCGCCGCCGCGGGAGAGATTTCCGCCGACGATCGGGCATGAGAGCTCGCGTGCAGCCATGGCTTGGCCGCGCGCGAGCCGGACGACGTCGCGCGCCGACATGGCTTCCGGGACGACCAGGCTCGACAGGGCCGCGACCGGGCGAGCGCCCATGGCGGCGAGGTCGCTCGCCGCGGCGTGGAACGACCGAGCGCCGATGTCGGCGAGCGAGAGCCACGCACGTCGAAAATGGACGCCTTCGACCTGGGCGTCGATCGTCCACACGAGTGGTCGCTTCTCGACGCGGAGCACCGCGGCGTCGTCGCCGATCCCCACAGTGGCGACGCGACGCGACGAAGCGCCCGCGAAGAGACGCGACAGCCCGCGGACCAGAACGGACTCGGAAGCCGCTACCGGAGAGGGAGAGCTAAGGCGAGAGGGAGAGCTAGGGCGAGGGGTCGTGGGAGTGAGAGGGGCCGCGCTGGAAGCGGGGCGAGGCGATGAGGGGTTGCCCCTCCCGCGGCGGACGGCGGGCCTGGGCGACGGACGACGCTGGGGAGGGGGCACCCGCCCGGAGGCGGCCCTCGGGAGCGCCGAGGACGGATGCGGCGTGGGCACCTTGACCCGCTTCATGGACCTGAAGCGCGCGACGGGACGTGGTGCCTCGGCGCGCGTCGGCGCCGTGACGGCGCGCGGGGACGACGCGACGGCACGCAGTTGATCGGCGCGCGAGACGACGACTTGGGGACTTGGAGCGACGAAGCGGGCGGCGCTACGAGAGGGTCGAGCGACGGCACGGGATGATGACGACGAAGATACTGCCTTTGGGGCGATTGTCTTCGATGAAGACGCGGCCGTCGTGGGCCTCGACGAGGCGTTTGACGATTGAGAGGCCGAGTCCGGTGCCGCCGACCTGGCGGGTCGAGCTGGAATCGACCTGGTAGAAGGCGTCGAAGACCTTCGTCTTTTCGTGATCGGGGAGACCGATGCCGGTGTCCGCGACGCGGACTTCGATGGCCGGCTGCTTGCGCGGCAAAAGGACGAGCCCGCCTTCTTCGTCGTCGGGTTCGACATCCATGGTGGTCAGCTTGCCGGAGATGACGACTCGACCGCCTTGGGGCGTGAACTTGAGGGCGTTGTCGGTGAGGTTCAAAAAGATCTGACGGAGACGGGTCGAGTCCGCCCACAGACGCGGGAGCCCGGGATCGAGTTCGCTCGCGACGAACACGCCACGCTTGCGGGCCGCGGGCGAGACGGTCTGCATGATGTCGGAGATGAGCTGATCGACGGCGACGTCGGACTTGCGAATGGCGAGAGTGCCGCTCTCGAGCTTCGAGAGATCGAGGAGACCGGAAATGAGCTCGAGGAGCTGCTCGCCTTTTTCGTGGATGGTGCGGACGAACTCGGTTTGTTCGCCGCTCATGGTGCCGGCGATGCCTTCGACGAGCATTTCGCTGTAGCCGATGATCGACGTGAGCGGCGTGCGTAGCTCGTGAGAGACGGTCGCGAGGAAGTTGCTCTTCAGTCGATCGAGCTCCTTCAAGCGATCGTACGCTTCCTGGAGCTTTTCGTTCTTCTCCTGGAGATCGCGGAAGCTTTCGCGCACCGACGCGAGGTGCATGCTGCTCGTGAGGAGCGCCTTGTGACCGCTGAAGAGGATGAGATCGAGCGTGCCGCGGAGATGGCGCGCGATCTGTCGCACGGTCTCTTCGCGCGCGCGCGGCATCTGCGTCAGGAGCTCTTTGACGACGACGATGTCGGCGTCGGGTTCCACTTGCAGGAACGACTGGGGGATCTCCTTCACCGTCGGCGGCAAGAACGGGCCGAGGACCATGCGTCCGAGCTGCCGATTGTCGTAGTTGATGGCGACGACGTGATAAACGGCGCCGGTGAAGCAGGTGTAGGACGCCTCGCCCTTGGGCCCGGGGTCGATGCGCTTCACCGCGGCCACGACTTCTTGGAGCGCCGCCCGCGCGCGCCGGTGGCGTTCGTTCAAGTATTCGTAAATCGCGGGCTGCTTCGTCGCGTCGGCGAGGAGCACGCCCGCTTCGCTGAAGATTCGCAAAGGGACGCCGAACAGATCGAAGAAGCTCGACGCCATTTCGCCGAGCGCCGTGCGTTCGACGAGCTCTTCGAGGGCGAGCGCCGAGCCAAGCGTGAGATCGTCGAGGGAACGTTCCGTCGCGCCGGCACTCGTCACGGTGACGCCTCTGGGCGGAGCACCTCGAGCGCGCCGCCGACGCAGGTGCCGAGGATCTCCGACACCGACCGGCGATCGTTCAGCTTCGCAGCCACGTCGGCGAGAAAGGCGCGCGAGTCGAAGCCGAACTTCTTCCCGAGAGCGTGCTCGGCCTCCAGGGCGCTCCAGGTGAGATGCAACAGCCCGAGAAAACTCTCCACGACGCCTTCGCCGCGGGTCGCAACCGCGAGGTACACCGGCTCGCGCCCCTGCGCCGCGAGAGTCGCGATCTCCTCGTCGGTGCGGACGTCTTTCATGTCGCGCTTGTTGAACTGAATGATGAGCGGCATCTGCTTCAGCGCGAGCCCGTTCGCCTTGAGGTTTTGCTTCAAGTCGAGGAACGCCTCGGCGTTGTGCTGCGTCTCGGCCACCTGCGAATCGGCGATGAACGCGACCCCGTCGGCGCCTTGCACCACCAATCGCCGCGTCGAGGAATGGATGACCTGCCCCGGAACGGTGAACACCTTGATGCGCACCGCGAGCTCGCCCTGGCCGCGGAAGGTGAGCGGCAACAGGTCGAAAA
>DATBBD010000738.1:0-3972 GCA_036271175.1 Polyangiaceae bacterium
GAACCGATGGTGATGAGCGAGCGGCTCGTGAGCTGGGAATACGGCATCACCCTGCCCCCGCTCGAACCGCGGCTCTTCTCGTTCAATAGCCCGCACGGCGCGTGCCCGACCTGCGACGGACTCGGCACACGCTCGCGTATCGACGCGGATCGCGTCGTGCCCGATCAACGACGCACTTTGCGCGAGGGCGCGGTCGCGGCGTTCGGTCGGCGCGGTTCCGTCGCCACGGCCACCGAGGTCGATCGCGCCGTGAAAGTGCTCGGCGTGAGCCCCGACACGCCCTGGCAAGACCTGCCCGAGGAACAGCGCAACGCGCTCCTTTACGGGTCGGTATCGACGGACAAGAAAAAAAAGAAGATCGGACCCTACGAAGGCATCATTTCGCGTCTCGAAAAGATGCTCGAGACCGGCGAAGCCGAAGCGTCGGACGACGACGGCGAATTCGCCGACGGCTCGATCGGCCCCGAAGACCTCGGCCGATTCGCCGTGACGCAAACCTGCGAGTCGTGCGGCGGTAGCCGACTCCGTAGCGAAGCCCTCGCCGTCAAGATCGCCGGCAAACACATCGCGGAGCTCTCGCGCCTCCCGCTCACGAAGCTCCGCACGTTCCTCGAAGAATTGCTCGCCTCGGACGCGATCGCCGGCCGCAATCGCACGGTCGCCGATCCGTTGATTCACGCCGTCACCGAGCGGCTCGGGTTTCTCATCGAGGTCGGGCTCGATTATTTATCGCTCGATCGCGCCGCGCAGACACTCTCGGGCGGCGAAGGGCAGCGCATCCGGCTCGCGACGCAGATCGGCGCGGCCCTCGTCGGCGTGCTCTACGTGCTCGACGAACCCAGTGTCGGCTTGCACGCGCGCGACAACGAGCGGCTCTTGGTGGCGCTCCGTCGCCTGGTCGAAAAAGGAAACAGCGTGCTCGTCGTGGAGCACGATCGCGACGCGATCAACGCCGCCGATCACGTCGTCGACATGGGTCCGGGCGCGGGCGCGCTCGGCGGGCGGATCGTCGCGCAGGGCACGCCGCAAGAAATCATCGACTCCCCCGATTCGGTGACCGGCCCCTACCTCTCCGGAAAAAAGCGTCTCCCGGTGCCGATCACGCGGATGAAGCCGGGCAAAGAAGCGCTCCGCATCGTCAACGCGCAGGCGCACAACCTGAAGAACGTCACCGTGGAGATCCCGCTCGGGGTCATCACCGCGGTCACCGGCGTGAGCGGTTCCGGCAAGAGCAGCCTCATCGTCGACACGTTGCTGAGCGCCGCACGCGCGACTCTCTACGGCGCGACGGGCTGGGTCGGTCCCTGCGACGCGATCGGCGGCCTCCAGCACATCGACAAGGTCATCAGCATCGATCAAGCGCCGATCGGGCGCACGCCGCGCTCGAACCCCGCGACGTACACCGGCATCTTCACGTACCTGCGCGAGCTCTACGCCGGTCTCCCCGAAGCGCGGGCGCGCGGCTACAAGCCGGGTCGCTTCTCCTTCAACGTGAAGGGCGGTCGTTGCGAAGCGTGCCAGGGCGACGGCGTCCTCCGCGTCGAGATGCACTTTTTGCCCGACGTGTACGTGCAGTGCGAGACCTGCGGGGGGCGGAGGTACAACCGCGAGACCCTCGAGATTCGTTATCGCGGGCTGTCGATCGCCGACGCGCTCGATCGCACCGTGGAAGAAGCAGGCGAGGCGTTCGAGTCCATTCCGCGCATCGCGCAACGCCTCGCCGCGCTACGCCAGGTCGGGCTCGGCTACGTGCAGCTCGGTCAACCCGCGACGACGCTCTCGGGCGGTGAAGCCCAGCGCGTGAAGCTCGCGACGGAGCTCGCGCGCAAAGCGACCGGGCGCACGCTCTACGTCCTCGACGAACCGACCACCGGTTTGCATTTCTCGGACATCGAAATGCTGACCGCGGCGCTCTTCGGGCTCCGCGACGCCGGCAATTCGATCCTCATCATCGAGCACAACTTGGAGCTCGTCGCGTGTGCCGATTGGGTGATTGATATGGGCCCCGAGGGCGGCGAACGCGGGGGTGAGGTCGTCGTGGTCGGCCCACCCGAAGTCATCGCCGCGTGCGAAGGGAGCCACACCGGCCATCACCTTCGCCCGGTGCTCGATCGGCACCGACCGAACGGCCCTGCTGCCGCCGCCGCGCCGGCCACGCCGAAGCGCGCACGCGCCTCGCGTCGCTAGAGCACCGCGGAAAGAGGGGCAAAACCCCGAAAAGACGGGCTGGGACCGTCCGCGGCCTCGTTTTCCCCATCGGGCCCCCGGCGCCCCGGGGCGATTGCCGCAGCGCGGCGCATGAAGCGACGAATGCGCGCGTCTCGTGATTGACGGGGGACGATGCGGTTCTTATGTTGCGGGGCTCCCTGAGGCCCCCCTACTTCCTATGAACAAGACGCAGCTCAAGAAGTTCAAGAAACTACTCGAGTCGAAACGCGCGGAGATCGTCAAGAAGGCGCAGCAGACGCTCGAGCAGGACATGTCGCTCGACGCCGATGATCTGCCTGACGAAATGGATCTCGCCTCGAGCGAATACCTCCAAGCCTTCACCTTCCGCCTCCGGGGCCGAGAGAAGACCTTCTTGGACAAGATCCAAAAGGCGCTCGAACGCATCGAAGACGGATCGTTCGGCACCTGCGAAGAATGCGGCGAGCCCATCTCGGTGAAGCGCCTCGAAGCGCGCCCCGAGACGACGCTCTGCATTCGCTGCAAAGAGGATCAAGAGCGGGTCGAGCGCGACTTCGGCTGAAGCGGCGCGATCGAGTGATCGCAAATGGTCCGCCTCTGAGGGTGTGCCGCGCCGGATTGCCGGGCGGACTCTGTCGTCGTGAGATTGTTCTTGGGGGGCGTGCCCGCCCCCCTTGCCCCTCACGGGGCAGTCCCCCTGGTATTCGCTTCGCTCAAGTTTGCCGCTGCGCGACGTTTGCCGCTTCGCGATGTCGAGTCGTCAGCGTCCGCCTCTTGGGGTGTGGGGAATGGGAGGCATTGGGAGGCAGCCCCCACGCGAACCGCACGTGAAGGGCGCGAGCGAGCATCGCAGCCGGAGGCGAGAAGCGCACGCGAGTGTTCCGCGTTGAATCGCGACGCAAGCACTAAAAAACCCCGCGACGACTTTGACGTCGTGGGGCTCGACAGACTCATAAGCCGTCGCGAAAGGCGTGGACGGCATTCACGATGGCATCCGCCATCTTTTGCCGATAGTCGCCGGTGTCCAGGCGGCGCTCTTCGCCCGCGTTGGAGATGAACGACGTCTCGAAGAGCACGGCCGGCATGCGCGCGCCGGCGAGCACGTAGAAGCCGGCGCTCTTCACGCCCTGGTCGACGATCTCGGCGTAGTGCGGCGACAGCGACGACAACGCCGAACGCTGGAGCAAGTCCGCGAAGTGATGCGAGAGCGCGACGCTCGCTTGATCGACCACGTGGCTCATCACCGTCGCGAGTTCGGCCGACGCTTGCTCGGACGCCGAGTTCTCGCGTGCCGCGACGCGCGCCGCGAGGTCGTCGCGCGAGGCGTCGAGAACGAAGGTCATGACGCCGCGGCTCCCCGCCGACTCGCTCGCGTTGCAGTGAATGGACACGAATAGATCCGCGGCGAATGCGTTCGCGCGCGCGACGCGCTCGTCGAGCGGCACGTAAGCGTCGGAGTCGCGGGTCAAGAGCGTCACGATCCCGAGCTCGCGGGCCAAGAGCGGCGCGGCGCGGTGCGCGATGTCGAGCACGACGTCTTTTTCGCGAAGCCCCGAGGCCCCCATCGCGCCGGGGTCGCGACCTCCGTGGCCCGGATCGAGCACGACGCGGCGGACGTGGCGCGGCCCGCTCTCGTGCGACAGCGACAGCGGCGGATCCTTCGAGACGTCGATGACGAGGCGAAAGGGCTCCGGCAAATAAAATACGCGACGGTACGCGGTGCTCGCCAAATCGAGGACGACGCGCGTCGAGTCGCGACGCTCGCCAACGCGCACGTGCGCGACT
>DATBBD010000739.1:0-4396 GCA_036271175.1 Polyangiaceae bacterium
GCTGCATGAACATACCCCCCTCAAATGAACGGCCTGGATTCGAAGTTCGTCGAGTCCCGCTTTCGAGGGGCGGACTTGGCCGCCCCTCTTTGCGTGTTACGTGTCGTACGGCGCGAGCGCGCCGTGCCGGTTCAGTTCGCCTTTGCGCCCTGCGCGACCCAGCGCGCGATGATCGAGAAATCATCGGGGGTGCTCTCGCACATGAATGCGACGCCCGCGGTGTCTTGTGGCATGCCGACGCCGCAGGGCAGCGGCGGCTGAGGCTCGTGCGAGGAGTCTTGGTTCATGCACACGTAGTTCTTCGTGTTCTGCGTACCCGCGAGCTTGTCGATCAGGAAGCTCGACTCGGGGTGCCCGGCAACGACGCGCATGACGGCCGGTGCGGTCGTCGAGGCCGCCATGAGCTGTGAGTAGACGTCGCCGAGGATGGCGTTGCCCAGTGGCTGTGGTTGAGAGACCATCGGATTGGACGCGTTCGGGTCCGGATCCGGGGCCGTCGCCGGGAATGCGCACTCGAGGGTGGCGCCGGAGCCCGTCACGGCACACTTCGGAGACAGCGGAAGGCCCGCGCGGAAGCCCGGGGTCGTGCCCGCGACGATCGCGCCGGTCGCGTCGCGCGAGGCGTCGTAGTAATTGTGGCAATCGCTCGCCGTGCAGGAGAGCCCGAAGATCGGCATCACGTCGTTCGTGAACGACACCGGGTCGGTATTCGCGAGATCGCTGTAATCGGGATTCGCGCAGTTGATCGTGGGGGTGGGACCGCTGCCGCCGCTGCCGCCGGTGCTGGAGGCCTTCTTCGCGCAACCGCTCGTGACGAGCAGGCTGGCGACGGCGAAGGAAATAAGGCTCACGTTCTTGAATGACATTTTGCTGAGTTCCGTGGGGGATATGTGGGGAGGTTCTCCGCTTGAGCTCCGCGGAAATCGAGGTTAGCAGAACTTCCGCGATGGGTAGCTGTTCCGCGGCTGCGTCAAAGTGTCCCGCGAGCGATTTTCAAAACTGAAATGAACGACGTGCGCTGCATCACCGACAAGAGAACTTTTCGCCACGCCGCGAAACGCCGTGCGGTCGGATTTATTTTCGTGGTCGAAGTAATTTTCATGGGCTGCGTAACCAGCTGCGGCGGCTCCGCGAGCGAAACGCCGCCGCCGCTCGAGCCCGATCAGCGCACGTTGCTCACGCCACCAGCAACCGTGAGCGACACATCCAAACCGAGCAACGACTCGTTGTTTCCGACGACGTCCGACGACTCGATGGATGCTCCGCGGCAGGCCGCGCCGAGCACGTGGGGTCGCGGAAAGCCCGCGCCGCTCCCGTTGTCGGCGTCGTTCCCCGACGCAGGCTGAGCTCGTCACTCGCAGAGCAGTGTGCGCGACCGCGAGAATCGGTCGCCGAAATCGTCCGGCCGTCTTGTCAGAACTCGCCGGCAACCGAGAGGCCGCCGTAACCGGGCACGACGGCCGGAGCGACGCGAGCCGTGAAAGAACGCGGCGTCGCGGACGCGCTCGGACTGCTCGGCTTTTCGAGAAAGTACCAGATGACGCCGCCCGCGAGGATACCGAGCCCGGCGAAGGCTACGCCGCCACCGATGTCGGCGCGCGTGCGCGCGCTGTTCGCCTGGCTCTCGACGTCGGCGTTCGCCGACGAGCATTTGCGATTCGGACAAATCTGCTCGTAGTGGTTCAGATCGGACGCGGCGCTGAAATGGAGGACTGCGCCGACGATCGCGATCGCGCCGCCACCGCCGGCGACGAACAACGGCACGAGCGACCGACTGCCTCCGCTGCTCGGAGCGATCTCCGAGCTCGGCGGCGGCGTCGTGGGCGTCGTCGCCGGCGCGACGGGCACCGTCCCCGGTGCGACGGGCGCGGGCCCCGTGCCGGCGGCTGCAACGGGCGCGACGGGCGTCTCGGCTTTGATTTGTTCTTGAAGCTTGTCGATGCGCCGGTCGATCTGACTCTTGTCGGACGAGTTCGGGTTCCGCGCGAGGTACGTCTGGAGCGCGTTCACCGCGCGGTGCTTCTGTTCGTTCAGCTCGTAGGCGCGCGCGAGGTTCAAGAGCAAGACGTGCGCGGTGCAGTCGCGACGGTACGCGTCTTCCCAGTAGTTGATCGCGCGGTCGTAGTCGGCTTCGTTGAACGACGCTTGACCGGCGTCGAAGGCGCCCTTCGCTCCAGCGACGTCGCCGGGAGTCGGCGTGTGGTCGCACGCCGGGTACTGCTGCACGGTGTCGTCGGCCGCCACCGCGAAGGTCGAACGGCAGAAGATCGCGCCGGCGAAGGCCCACGACAGGAAGCGGCCAGTGAAGCGCATGCGAAGAAACTCCTTCCGGGACGGGTCGGCGGATAGCTTAACGCGCTCTCCGCCGCCAACTAAAGAGTGTCGAGTAGCACGATTAGTTCGGGCGTTTCCGGTATCTTCGGTCAGTCGAGGCTCGGCGCGCCGACGGGTCACTCCGCGCTTGTCGCCCGGGTGGCACAAAGGGCATGGTGCGAACGTGAGGGAAGCCTTCGCTTCTAGACGCTCCTTTGCCCTCACGCTGCTCGTGGTCGCGCTCGTCACGGTCGGCGTGCCGGGAGCGGGCTCCCCCGACGACAAGGCGAGCGCGCAGAAGCTCGAGATCATGCGCCGGCGCATGGAATCCGGGCTCGCGCTGTTCGTCGCGGGGAAGTACCCCGAAGCGGCGGCGGAGTTCGACGCCGGGTTCGCCGACCAGCCGTACTCGGCGTTTTTGTTCAACGCGGGCGTTTGCTATCAAAAAATGAGCGAACGGCAGAAGGCGCTCGACCGCTATCGCGAGTACGTCAAGGTCGACCCGAACGCGCCGGACATCGATACCGTGAAGCGCCGGATCGAAGCCCTCGAAGCCGAGCTCGCGACGCCTCCACCGCCGGCTGCTTCGGCACTGCCCCCAACGACGGGGACCGACGGCGGCGTCGCCGCCGTGACTCCGCCACCACCGCCGGTCGTCCCGCCGCCGGCTCCGCCCGCTCAGGGAGACCAAATCTCCAATGGCGAGGACGCGATGCGATCGCTCGTCATCGTGGAAACCGAGCCGCCCGGTGCGCCGCTCGAGGTGTACCTCGCCGACGCCGAAACGACGCCGGCATTTGCGTATGGCGCGGCGAACGCCGGCTGGAAGCTCGTCACGAAAGCGACCGCGCCGACCAGTCTGTCGCTCGCGGTCGGGCGCTATCACATCGTCGTCGACAAGTTTCGCGACTTCAACGTGAGCGAGACCGACATCGAGGTGTCGGCGGGACACGTTCATCACTTCAAGGCGAACTTGTCGCAGGGCGCGTTCATGTCGTTTTTGCGCGTGTCGGCGAACGCCGAGGGCGCGCACGTGTGGATCGACGACGCGAAGAAGGAGCGCCCGGAGTGGGGGCGAACGCCGTACGGTGAGCTCGTCCCTTCGGGCCCACACGCCGTGCACGTCGAGCTCGCCGGTTTTCAATCCGCCGACTCCGAAGTGGTGCTCGAGCACGGCGAGCAAAAGGAAGTCGTGGTGCGGCTCTCGCGCCTCGACACCGGCATCGTTCGCCTCGACAGCGACGGCACCGAAGCGACGGTCGAGCTCGATCACTCGCCGCGCGGCGTCTGGAGGCGCGGCGGCCCCGCGCTCGACATGACCATCGCGTCCGGCAAGCACGAGCTCACGATTCACGCGGACGGGCACAAGGACTACGTCGGGACGATCGACGTGCCGAAGGGGCAAGTGCTCCCGGTGCACGCGACGCTGATTCCGAAGTTTCCGCGCGGCAGCGCCATCACGCAGGCCGCCATCAGCGGCGTGCTCTTCGGCGCCGGCGCGTTCCTCGGGATCGAATCGAAGAAGCTCTACGATCAGGCGAAGGCCGACCAATCCGCCGGCGTGCTCGATAGCGGCGACGATCGGATCACGCGCGGTCGCGCTTACGCGGCGAGCGCCGACGTCGCGTTTGCGGGTAGCGCCGTACTCGCGGGGCTCTCGGTGTACAACTTCACGCGCGACCCCTTGCCGCCCTCGTCGGTGCGCTTCGGCGCGCTCGGCGAATTCGACGATCCGCTGGTGCAGCGTCCGACCGTTCCGCCCACGTCGACCGTCACTCCTCGCGGTCCGGTGTCCGAACACCGAGCGCTGAGCCGTTCGTCGGTCGTCGTCGGGGCCGCGCCGGTATCGGGCGGCGCCGGCTTCGTCATCGGAGGCGCGTTTTGAGACGCTCGGTACTGCGTTTCACGGCGCTCGCCGTGCCGCTCCTCGCGCCGCTCGTCGCGACTGCGTGCAACTTCGCACGCTTCAGCGAGCTCGAGAGCAGCGCGCCGGTCGTCCTCTTGAACCATCCGGGTGCGGTCACCTCGTTCGGCGTGAGCATCGCGGCCGCGTCGGGCGACGACGATGCGCGCGTGCTCGTCG
>DATBBD010000740.1:0-2622 GCA_036271175.1 Polyangiaceae bacterium
GTCTCGGACGCGTCGGGTCTACGCAACGTCCAAGCGGGCCACTTCGTCTTTGGTGACGTGGACAACGACGGTGACGAGGATTGTTTCGCGGGGCTCGATATCGCGCTGACGGGGCAGACGTCCACGCTGTGGCTGAACGACGGCGCGGGGCACTTCACGCAGAAGCTCGATTCCGGCGTCGAGAAGATCGCCCTTTCGGCGAACGGTGTTTTCGCGGACTTCAACGGCGACGGCATCCTCGATCTTTTTTCCGGAAACGGCGGCACGACCAACGACGCGTTGCCGTCGCTCTTCTTCGGAAATGGTGACGGCACCTTCACCGACGCATCCAATTCACTGAAAGGCCGCGTTCCCCAACCTGGCAACGGGAGCGTCGCATGTGATTACGACAACGACGGTGACATCGATATTTTCCAAGTCAACTATGGCGTGAGCGAGAGGCTTGGTTGGCAGGTGCTTTGGGAAAACGACGGCGCGGGTAACTTTACGAACGTCGCCGTCGCGCGCGGCTACAACGCGCAGGCGACTGGCAACTACTACTTGGCGAGCACCAGCTATGGAACGGTCGCGCAACCCGGAGCGGCGACTTCGTACTACGGCGCGAATGGATTCGGCATCGACTGCGCCGACATCGACAACGATGGCAACATGGATGTCTGGCTCGCGACCATCTCGCACCCGGACGGGGCCGACACGGATCCGTCACGCCAGTGGAGCGACCCAACGCAGCTTCTGCTGAACCAAGGGGCGGCGGGCTCGTACGCTTTCACGAACTCGTTCTTGGCGCGCGGCTTGACGTTCACCGAAGGAGACATCGACGCGGCCGCCGTGGACTTCGACAACGACGGGCTCATCGATCTCGCGCGGACGCGCGACAGCAAATACGACTCCAACTACACGAGCTACGAGCAGCTCTCGTGGTTCGGTCTCGCCCACCAGGAAGCCGACGGAACCTTCACGAGCGTAGGGAAAATCAGCGGTATCAACGACCCCGACACCACGCTCGCCGCCGCGAACGCGCGGCTCAAGGCGGGGCAAAACATGGGGTGGAGCGACATCGACCACGACGGCGATCTCGATCTGCTCGTTGGCGGGCGCGACGACACGGGTGCGGGCCGCGCGAACTTCCTACTCGAGAACACGATCGGTCAACAGAATGGATGGCTCGCGGTGAAGCTCACGGGCGACGGGCACAACATCAACCGCGACGCCATCGGCGCGCGCGTGACGCTCACGCTCGGTGGCGCGGCGAAGGTCATGCGAGAGGTCAAGTCGAGTCGAGGAACGTACAGCTCGGCGGACTCGCGCACGTTGATGTTCGGCCTTGGTGCGAATGGATGCACGGGAACGACCTCTCAGGTTGCGCTCGATGTCCGATGGCCCGACGGGACAACAGCGCACTTGGATCCGGGCGACTTTGGATTGAACCAATACATCGCAATCGACTACACGAACGGCCTCCAAGCGCCCTGAGGTTCACGGTGGTCGACGCCAAGCTCCGTGCGCTCCTCGGAACGCTGTGGAGTCTCGAGGATCCGCCGAAGGCGCTCCTCGCAATCGGTGACGCCGCGCTCGTTCGCCTCCTCGACGCGCCCGACTCCGCATTTTGGCCGACGGAGATGGAGTGGCGCGATTTCGGCGTGAACCGCTCGCGCGCGATCGCCGTCCTCGCGAAGTCGAACCTCGAAGGCGTGCTCGCCGCCATGAAAGAGCGGAAATGGACCGACGCCGCGATCGCGTGCTCGGGCATCGGTTTGGTCGATGACGCGCGCGTCGTGCCGCTTCTCACGCGCGCATTCGAAGGCGCGACGCCCGACGTCCGCGCGCACCTCGTCGACTTTCTCGCCCTCCAGAGCGACCCCATCGCGATCGAAGCGCTCACGCGCGCGTTGAAGGACCGCTCCTCGAGCGTGCGTGACGCTGCGAAGGCGGCGCTCGCCGCACCCCCGAAACGCCGGCGTCTTGAGCATGGCGCATGATCGCACGGATGGAATTCGGCCGCGTGATACCGTCGGGGCGATGCGTTCGATGCCGTTCGTGCTCTTGGCTTCGCTGAGCGTCGCGTGTGGTGGGCCGCCGCCGCCCGGTAAAGCAGCGGCCGCGGGGCCTCGCCGCGCGCACCTCGACATCACGCGCTGCACGCCGGCGGGCTACGGCTTCGAGTGCCTCGCGGAGATCGACGGTACGCCCGCGACGCTCGAAGCGTGCATCGGGTCAGACGACAAACTCGGGCTCACGCCACGTCTCCATCCACCGCTTGCCCTCACGGTCGCCGTCCTCGCAGCGCCGGACACCGCGCGCTACTGCGGAATTCTGATTTTGCCCGCGGGCGATCACTTGCGGATCGTGTCCGTCGAAAACTGAACGAACCGTGCGACGCCGAATCGAAGGGCGCGCTCCGTAGGTCAGGGCAAGCAGCACGCGGTGTCGGGCGACGTCGCGGCGAGCGTTCCGGTCGGCGTGCCGCCGTCGAACGTGCACGAGAGTGTGGGCGGCGTCGCGCTCGAGGACACGAAGAGCTGGCCGGGAACGACGAGGCACGACCCCGTGGAAGCGGCCATCGGGTCGAGGCACGTCCCTCCGGTGGCGACGTCGAGCGTCACGTTCGTGCAGGGCGCGGTC
>DATBBD010000741.1:0-16156 GCA_036271175.1 Polyangiaceae bacterium
ATATCGGCGGGTTCGAGGTGCTCGAGTTCGTGCGGGGGCAGGACAAGCTCCGCGCCCTGCCGATCCTCGTGGTGACGACGCGCGGCGATGAAACATCTCGGTCCAAGGCGCTCGAATCGGGCGCGTCCGCGTTCTTGACGAAGCCATTCTCTCCCGACGTCATCCTCGCCGAGGTTCGGACTCTGTTGTCGCCTCGGGCGGGGAGCGTCTCGTGAGCGGCCCCGTCGACCTCCGCGAATTTCTCGTCGGGTTTCTCGGTGAGGCTGACGAGCATCTCACCTCGGCGAACGCCAATCTCGCCGCCGTCGAACAATCGCTGGCCAGCCGTGAGACGAACCCGCGCGCCGTGCGCGAGCTCTTCCGCTCGCTGCACACCATCAAGGGCCTGTCCGCGATGGTGGGTGTCGAACCGATCGTCGAGATCTCCCACGCGATGGAAACCGTGCTCCGCACCGCGGATCTAGCGGGCGGTCGTCTCTCCGAAGGCGCGGCCGATCTCCTTCAGAAAGGGCTTCACGCCATCGACGAACGCGTCCGAGCTCTTGCCAAGGGAGCGGCGCTGCCGCCGGCACCCGAGTCGCTCATCGACGCGTTCGCCGCGCTCGATGCGCGCGGCACGTCGAAGGGCAGTGACGACGAGATCGCTCTTGAGCTCGACGCCGCGCTCGCGGCGAAGTTCACCGCGAGCGAAAAGCAACAGCTCGCCGGTGCCGCCGCGGAGGGGAAGCGGGCTTTGCGCGTCGATTTCACGCCGTCACCGGGTCGCGCGGACGGCCTGTCGATCACGACGGTGCGCGAGCGCGTCGGCCGCGTCGCGGACATCGTCAAGGTGGTTCCCGTCTCGATCCCCGAGAGCGACGCATCGCCGGGTGGGCTCTGCTTCGCCCTGTTCGTCGCGACTTCCGTGGACAACGCCATCCTCGGTGACGCCGCCGGCAGCGACCCGAGCGGCATCGTCGAAGTGGCGCATCGTTCACGGGCGCCGGAGCCGGCCCTCGCCGAAATCGATCGCGACGACGGGAGCGACGCCCATCGAGGCACCTTCGTGCGCGTCGAGGTGTCGCGGCTCGACGAGGCGCTCGAGTGCCTGTCGTCGCTCGTCGTGACTCGTTTCAAGCTCGTCAGGGCCGTCGCGAGCCTCGCCGCGAGCGGCGCGGACGTGCGCGACCTGTCGATGATCGTCGGCGAAACGGGGCGCGATCTCCGCGACCTTCGCGCCGCGATCGTGCGTACGCGAATGGTGACCGTGCGCTCGCTGCTCGAGCGGGTGCCGTTGATGGTCCGCGGCCTCACCCGCGACGCCGATCGCGCGGTGAAAGTGATCCTGGAAACCGGCGAAGCCGAGCTCGACAAGTCGGTCGCCGAGCGCGTGCTTCCGGCGATCGTGCACCTGGTGCGCAACGCCGTCGATCACGGCATCGAGACGCGCCCCGAACGACTCCGCGCCGGAAAGCCCGAGGCCGGCACATTGCGCATCACGTGCTCGCAGCACTCGAACACCGAGCTCGACTTGACCCTCAGCGACGACGGGCGCGGCCTCGATCGCGCCGCGGTCGCGAAGCGCGCGAATCGTCCGGTGCCCGCGAACGACGCGGAGCTCCTCGAACTCATCACGTTGCCCGGCGTTTCCACCGCCGATCGGGTGACCACGACGAGCGGTCGCGGTCTCGGCATGGACATCGTGAAGCGCATCGTCACGGGGGACCTGGGTGGCGCGCTCTCGCTCGAAACCCAGCCCGGTGTGGGGACCACGTTCACCTTGCGTGTTCCGCTCACGATCACCATCGTCGACGCGTTCTCCTTCGAGTGCGGCGGCGAGCGGTTCGTGACGCCGATCGGGTCCGTCGAAGAGATCGTCGAGATCGATCCAGCCCAGGTGGTGCACGTCCCGATGGCGCGCGGCGACGGGCGCGACGCCAAGGTGCTTCGCCGTCGCGGCGAAGGCTTGCCGCTGTTTGGGTTGAGCGGCCTCTTTGGCCTGAAATCGGAATCGTCGGGTCCCGGTAAAGCGCTGATCGTTCGCCGGCAGACGCAACAATATGCCTTCGAGGTCGAGCGGATGCTCGGGCAACAAGAAGTCGTGGTGAGGCCGCTCGAAGATCCGCTGGTGCGGGTGACGGGCGTTTCGGGGTCGACCGATCTGGGAGACGGAAAGCCGACTTTGGTTCTCGACCTCGTCGCGCTGTGCGGCACCATCTCGTCGCGCGAGGAGGCTCTCGTATGAGCGTGCTTCACGTCTTGTTCAAGGTAGCCGACGCCGAGTACGTCGTTCCGGCGGCGGACGTCGTGCAGATGGAGTCGTTCACCACTGCGACGTTCGTTCCCGGTACACGGGCGCACGTCGCAGGGCTCGTGCAGGTGCGCGGGCAAGTCGTGCCGGTCATCGACGTCCGGATGCGATTCAATCTTCCGAAGCTCGAGCCAACGCTCGACTCGCGCGTGGTGATCGTCAAGGACGGTCCGCGCACGGTCGCTCTCCTGGTCGATGCGGCGCGCGAGGTCGTGCACATTCCGCCGTCCGATTTTCACCCCCCTCCCGAGGTCGTGTCGCGACAGTCGAAGGGATTCGTGAAGTCGGTGGCAACGTCCGGAAATCGGCTCGTCATGCTGGTCGACTTCCAGAAGATCATCGGTGAGGAACCCATCCATGCAGAATGAAGTGTCGACCCCTCCGTCAGGCCTTGCCGACGCGTCGCGGCTCGCCCTCGAGGCCAAGCTCAAGCTCAAGCGCATCGCATCCGCCGGGAACGACCAATCGGCTACCAACGAACAGCTCCGGGTGTCGATGGAAGGAGTCGCGGCCGGTATCGAAGAGACCGGCGCGACGATCCAGTCGCTGGCGCGTTCACAAAAGAACACCAGCGACGCCGCCAAAGAGGTTTCGGAAGGCCTCGCGACCAACAGCGCCGGGCTGCAAGAGCTGGCCGCGTCGGTAGCGACGGCCGCGCGGGAAGGCGAAGTCCTCGCCGAGTCCATCGAGACGACGGCCACGACCTTGGAAGAGATGACCCGTTCCATCAAGGGCGTGAGCAGCAGCGCAGCGGATCTCGGCGCGGCGAGCGAACAACTGGCGGCGTCCGCCACCGAGACCAGCGCGAGCACGACGGATCTGGCCGCTCGAGGTGACGCGAATGCAGCGTCCATCCAGGAGGTCGCGGCAACCATCGAGGAGATGGCCAAGGGCCTGTCGCGGCTCTCGACGGATTCTCGCGACGTCGGGGAGCGAACGAACGGCATCGCGACGACGTTGAAAGGCACCTCCGCGGCGGTCGACAACGTCGCCAAGGGCGCCGCGGACATGGCGTCGGCGGTCGAAGAAACCGCGGCTACCGCCGAGGAGATGGCCCGGTCTATCCGCACCGTCGCCGAGAGCACGAAGGAGTATTCCGCGGCGGCGAGCGAGGCTGCTGCGACGACGACGGAGCTCGCCGCTTCGGTCGAAGAAGTCGCGGCGACGGCCGAGAAATCGGCGGCGGTGAGCGACGCGAGCGCGTCGGGGATCGAAGAAGTGGCGCGCTCCGCCGCGGTCGTCGCCAAGGCTGCCGAGGAGATCACGGGGCTGTCCGCGTCGACCGCGGCGGCCGCGTCACAGGTCGAGGCGTCGACCCGGCGCATCACGGCGGTCGTGCAATCGGCGCGACAAGTCGCGCAGCGAGCCACCGACGACGCCCGCGAGGGCGCGACCGCGGTGACCAAGGCGATCGCCCTGTTTTCCACCGTGCGCGAATCAATGAACGAGTCCTCGACCGTGCTCAAGGACATGGGCAAGCGAGCCGAAGAGGTCGGCGACATCGTGCAGACCATCAACATGATCGCCGATCGCACGAACCTGCTCTCCTTGAACGCGAGCATCGAGGCGGCTCGCGCCGGCGAGCACGGACGCGGTTTCGCGGTGGTGGCCGAGGAGATCAGAAACCTCGCCGATCGCGCAGCCGCGGCGAGCTCCGACATCGCGAAGATCATCCGGAGCTTGCAAGCCACCGCGCGCGACGCGGTGAGTGCCTCGTCGGAGGGCGTCAAGGTCGTCGCCGAAGGCGGTCGGCTCGCCGGTGACGCGGAGCGCGCGTTGGCGACCATCTTGAAGGGCGTGGACGAACTCGGGCGATCGGTCGTCGAGATCGATCGCGGCAACACCGAGCAAGTGCAGAGTGTGCAATCGATGGTGCAGTTGGCGGCGAAGACCAACGAGCAAGCGCGGAGCATCTCCGGAGCTGCGGCGGAGCAGACCACGGCGACGCGGGCAGTGGCTCAGGGCGGCGTCGAGCTGCGGACGATGGCCAAGCAAACCAAGGAAGCCACCAACGAGCAGGCTCGAGCGGTTCGCGATCTGGTCCGCACGAACCAGCAGCTGAAAGCGTCGAGCGAGAAGGTGGCGCAGGCGATCGACGAGCAGGCCACCGGCGCGGCCGAGCTCGCGAAAGCCGCCCTCCAGATGCGGAGTATCACTCAAGCGACCACGGTGACGCTCGCCGAGCAGGCGCGCGCGCTCGGCGGCCTCACCTCTTCCGTCCAGGAGGTCGCCCTGGCGACTGCGCGAACCGTGGCGGGGTTGAGCGAGCAGGCCGTCGGAGCGAACCAAGTCGCGAAGGCGATGGACGACGCGCGCAAGCAAGCCGTGTCGACGGCCAAGGCGGTCATCGAACAATCGCGTGCCGCGAAGGAGATCGCGAGTGCGACCAGTGAAGTGGCCAGATTGGCGTCCTCGATCACCGGCGCGATGAAGGAGCAAGCGAAGGCGGTCGGCGAGCTGTCGGAGCAGGCCGGTCGGGTGCGGCTCGGTGCGAAACAATCCGCGCGGGCGCAAGTCGAGCAGGCGGCCGCCATCGCGTCGCTCGCCGCGGCGGCCACCCGGCAAACCGCCTCCATGCAAACGGTCGCGCGTGGCGCGGCCGAACATGCAACGGCCACCGAGCAGATCGCGCAGGCGGTCCTGGTGATGCGCCGTCAAGCTCGCGAAATTACCACCGGGCTCTCCGAGCAAGAGCGCGCCGGGTCGGCGGTCGTCCGGGGTGTCGAGTCGCTGATGAACGACCTCGGCCACCTCACGAACGACAATGGTCGCAGCGACCACGACGGCGAGGTGCCGGAGGCCGCGCCGGGTAAGAACGGCAAGCGCGCCATTCGTGATCTGCCGGAGAAACCGTGAGCGAATCTCGCCCGTCCCTCGCGCTGTCGGAGCAGGAGCGGGCGAAAATTGCGGCCGTCGACGTTCGCGTGGCCACGGGCGGCCTCGACGACGTTCTGTCGCTGCTTCGGATGCTCGTCGAGCCGAGCTGGGCGGTTCGACGCGCGGTCGTCGCGGGACTCGCCGCGCTCGGCGATGCGGCGTTGCCGGGGCTCGCCCAGGCATTGCGCAGCGAGCGAGATTCAGAGACGCGGATCGCCGCCGCGGTCGACGCGTTCTCCGCGTCGTCGGGGAAGGCCGAGCAAGCGGCACTGTCGCTCGCCGCCGACCCGAATCCGGCGATCGCCGCCGATGGCGCCCAAATCCTGGGTCGACGGCGCGTCGTCGCCGCGCTCCCCGCGCTCGAAGCATTGATTCACGGACCGGACGACAACGTCGCCGTCGCCGCCATCGAGGCCCTCGGACGAATCGGCGGCGGGCGCGCGCTCGATTCGCTGGTCGCCGCGGCACAGGGGAGCAGCTTCTTCCGCGCGTTCCCGGCCATCGACGTGCTGGGTCGAACGCAAGATCCACGCGCCGTCGCGCCGCTCGCCGCCCTGCTGTCGAATCCTCTCTACGCGCTGGAAGCCGCTCGAGCGCTGTCACGCACCGGAGAGCGCGCCGCGGTCGCGCCGCTCTCGCAGCTCTTGTCGAGCCGCAGCGGCGCGAACCTCCGCATCGGCGCCGTTGCGCTCGCCGAGCTGTACGAGCAGGCCGAGCTCAGATACGGCACCGCAGCCAGCATCGTGGAAGCGCTGCGGCCGCTCGCGCAATCACCGGCCCTGGCCGAGCGGCTCGCGCGGAGCCTACCCGACGCGGATTCGGCCGAACAGATCGCGATCTGCGTCGTGCTCGGCGCGCTCGCGAACGAGGAGGCGATCGGCGCGCTCTCACGTCTCGTCGAATCGCCGCCGCCCATCGGACCAGCGGCCTCGAAGGCGTTGAACCGGCTCGGTCGCGACGCGCAGGCGGAGCTGCTCCGCGTCATCCGTCAAGGCGGGACGCAGCAACGGCTCGCCATTTTGCCGTTCTTGAGCAGCACCGATGCGAAGGAGCTCGTCGTCGATTGTCTCCGGGACGACGACTCGGCCGTTCGCGTGCTCGCCTGCGCGACGCTCGCGAAGTTCGGCGATCCAAGCGTCGTCGGGGCGCTGTTCGAACGGCTCGAAGACTCCGACGCCGAGGTCGCGCAGGCCGCTCTTTCGGCGATCCAGGCGCTCGGCGGACCGCTGACCGAGCAACTCGCCACGGCGCTCGCTCGTTCTCCCGTCGCGAACTTGCGGCGGTCGGCGCTGCGAATCCTCGCGTACTTCGGCTTTCCCGGCGCGCTCGACGTGTTCATCGACGTGATGAACGACGACGATGCGCGCCTGCGCGAGCTGGCCGTGAACGGCATCGCGCTCATCGACGGCGATCGCGCGATGAGGACGCTCCTCGTCGCGTCGACCGGCGCCTCGCCGCGGACGCGCGCGGTGGCCGCCAAGGCCATGGGCCAGCGTCGCGACGACTCGCGCGTGATCGGCGCGCTGATGGACGCGCTCCGCGATGCCGACCCCTGGGTCCGTTATTACTCGTGCCAGTCGCTCGGAAAGCTCGAGTGGAACGACGCGGCACCGCGTATCGAGGAGCTGCTTCGCGACCCGGCTGGGCAGGTTCGCGTTTCGGCGATCGAAGCGCTGTCGCACCTCGGCGGAGATCGCGCACGCCGGGCGTTGCTCAATGCGGCAACGTCCGAAGACGTCGACCTCGCGCGCGCCGCGCTCATCGGGCTGGGCATCGCGCCACATTCCGACGCGCTGCCCACGTTGCTCTCGGCGTCGACCGCTGCCGATCCGACGACGCGGCTCATGGCGCTCTCCGCGCTCTCGAAGTTCGAATCGCCGAAGGTGCTGGAGGTCCTGATCCGAACCCTCGGCGACGCCGATCCGTCGGTGCGAAACGCCGCGTGGGGCTTTCTCGCCGCGCGGTCCGGCGCCGACGCGACGGCCGCGCTGGTCGAGCAATTGCGCATCGGCAAGAACGTCGAGCGCGCCGTGGCGGCACTGGCGTCGCCGACCCGAGGGCGCGTGGGCGACATCGTTTCGAACTTACGCAAAGCGGAAGAATCGACGGCGCGAGGTCTCGTCTCGGCGCTCGCGAGGATCGGAACCGACGACGCGATGGCCGCGCTCGTCCTTGCCATGACCGGCGAAACCCCCATCGTGCGACGGATCGTGGCGCCGGTCCTCGGTGCGCTCGGTACCCGCGAGTCCATCGACGCGCTCCGCCGAGCCGAGACCCACGATCCCGATCCCGAGGTGCGGCGTATCTGCGCGCTCCTCGTGCCGAGCTGAGCGCCGTGTCGAAACCGACCATCGCCCCGCAGGTCCTAGCGATCTTGAGCGCTCTTGTCGAAGCGAAGACCGGGATCCACTACGGCATCGACGACGCCGCTCTGCTCACCGACAAGGTGGAGGCGCGGGCGCGCGAGCTCGGATTCGATTCCCTGCTCGATTACTACTATTTGCTTCGCTACGACGACGCGGACTCGCGCGAGTTCGACGCGCTGATCGACGTGCTCGTCGTTCCCGAGACCTATTTTTTTCGTGAGTTCGACGCGGTGAAGCTCGTCGTATCCGAATTTCTCGCGCCCGCGGTCGCGGCGGGGAAGCGCCCGCGCGTCTGGTGCGCCGCGTGCGCTACCGGCGAAGAACCGCTCTCGCTCGCGATGCTCCTCGCCGATCGCGGCATTCTCGGCGACGTCGATCTGGTGGCGAGCGACATCAGCCTGCGCGTCCTCGCACGCGCGCGAGCGGGGAAATTCGGCGGCCGCGCGCTCCGGCAAATTCCCGACCCCGAACTCGCGTCTCGTTTCATCGACACGCGCGACGGCGTCACTCGAGTCCGCTCCGAGCTTGCCGCATCGATCGACTATCGGCGGGTGAACCTCACCGAGTCCCGGGCCGTCGCCGACCTCGGCCTTTTCGATGTCGTCCTCTGTCGCAACGTCCTCATCTATTTCAAACTGGAAACGACCGTGCAAGTGGTCGAAAATATCCAGTCCGCGCTCGTCCCGGGCGGCGCGCTCTTCGTCGGCGTCTCGGAGTCGCTCTTGCGCCTCGGCACGGCGCTGGTGTGCGAGGAGCGCTCCGGCACCTTTCTTTACCGAAAGCCGGGCTGATGACGCCGCCGCGCATTCGTGTGCTCGTGGTCGACGATTCGGCCTTCGCCCGCAAGGTGCTGAGCGAGTCTTTGCGAGTGAACCCGCTCGTCCAGGTCATCGGGACGGCGCGCGACGGCCTCGAGGCGCTCGAAAAAATCGCCGCGCTCAAGCCGGATGTCGTCACCCTCGACCTGGTCATGCCGAACCTCGACGGGATTGGGGTGCTGCGTGCGCTCGATCCTCTGCGGGGACCGCGAGTCGTCGTGGTCAGCATTTCCGATCAGAATAGCGACCTCGGGCTCGAAGCGTTGCAGGCCGGGGCCATCGACATCGTTCACAAGCCGACGGCACTCGCCACCGATCGTCTCTTCGAGCTCTCCACGGAGCTCGGCACGAAGGTCGTCGCGGCGGCCACTGCCGGGCGAGCGCGGCTCTCGACGTCGTCGTCTCCAGCCACCGTTCATCCGGCGAATCGCGCGCCCGCCGGCGCGATTCGACTCGTCGTCATCGGGACGTCCACAGGCGGACCGCAAGCGCTGTCGCGGCTCATTCCTGCGTTCCGGGCCGATTTCCCCACGCCGATCGTCGTCGCGCTCCATATCCCGGCTGGCTACACGGAGGCTCTCGCGCGCCGGCTTCACGAGAACAGTCCGCTCGAGGTCGTCGAAGCCGGCGACGAAACCGAGTTGCGCCCGGGCCTCGTCGTGATCGCGCGCGGCGGCTCGCACCTCACGATCGCGAACCGGAGGGGCAAACACGTGGCGCGCACCCATGACGCGCCGGTCACGTCGCTCTATTCGCCGTCGGTGGACCGGTTGTTCGAAAGCGCCGCCACTGAATATCGCAATGGCGTCCTCGGCGTCGTCTTGACCGGCATGGGGGATGACGGCCTCGTGGGCTCGCGTGCAATCCGCGCCGCCGGCGGCTCGGTCATCACCGAGTCGGAGTCCACGTCCGTCGTGTACGGCATGCCGCGCGCGGTCCGCGACGCGGGGCTCGCCGTCGCCGAAGCGCCGCTACACGAAATGGCCAAAGAGATCGCGTCGCGAGTCTGAACGCGGTCGCCTGCGGGGCGCGAGTCGCCGACTACCCCGTCGTGCTACTACGAGGCGATGCCGTCACTCACGGGTCTCCGTCTCGAACGCGCGCAGGCGTCGAAGCAATATCGCGACGGGGGTTTTCGCAACACGAGCGGCGTCCGCGTCTCCGCGCAGGGGCCATCGCCTTCGGTGATGGGCGAGTTTTTCCTTGGCGGCAAGGCGCGCGCGCCGAAGGGGCCGCTCCCCGTCGAGAGTCCGCTCTCCGCCTGGGCGAAGCCGGGCGCGTCGGGTCTGCGGATCACCTGGCTCGGTCACAGCACGCTCTTGATAGAGTCGGACGGAGTTCGCGTGCTCACCGACCCGGTGTTCGGCGAGCGTGCGTCGCCCTTCTCGTTCGCGGGTCCGAAGCGATTTCACCCCGTCCCCGCGACGATCGCCGAGCTCCCGCCGCTCGACGCGGTGCTCCTTTCGCACAACCACTACGATCATTTTTGCAAATCGAGCCTCATGGAGCTCGCGAAAACGAAAGTGCCGATCATCACGTCGCTCGGCGTCGGGGCTTACCTCGAACCGCTCGGCGTGGATCCGCGCGTGCTCACCGAGCTCGATTGGTGGGAGGGGTTCACCTTGCCCGGCGGGGCGCTCGCGTTCACGGCGGCGCCGGCCCAGCACTTCTCCGGCCGCGGCCTCGGCGACAGAAACGTGAGCCTGTGGTCGTCGTGGGTCATCACCACCGAGCGGCGCAAGCTCTTCTTCTCGGGTGACACCGGTCTGACCACCGAGCTTGCCGATATCGGCGCACGCCTCGGCCCGTTCGACGTCACGATGCTGGAAATCGGCGCCTGGAACGCCGCCTGGGGTGACATTCACTTGGGTCCGGAGAACGCCCTGTCCGCCTTCGAGATGCTCGGCAAGGGGACGTTCCTGCCCATCCATTGGGGCACGTTCGATCTCGCGCTCCATCGCTGGGACGAACCCGCGGAGACCTTGCTCGCCCTCGCAGCGCAACGGGACGCGCGCCTGCTCACGCCGATCCTCGGCCGACCCTTCGAGCCGGATCTCGTCGAGGGGCCGACGCGGTGGTGGCGCACCGTCGGCGCGGAGGCGGAACGCCGTCACGGCGTCGTCAGCCCCGCGCGAAGGTGACGAAAAAGACGAGCCCCGCCGCCGCGTAGAGACCGCTGGCGGCGAGGCTCGCGTCGTCTCAGAGGTCGAGCATATTTTCGATCGTGCCGGCGATCGTGTCGAACGATCCACCGGGCTGGACGCGCTGGCCGTCGAGCCAGTTGTCCTCGACGAACTTCAAGATCGACGACTGATCGGTCAGCGTGTGATCGACGAAGTTCTTCTTCGAGAACGGCGAGATGACCAGCAGCGGGATGCGCGTGCCGTATCCGCAGCGTCCGAGCGCGGGCTTGCCGTCGGCGCCGAAGAGCGGCGTGGTCGGCGCGGCTCCGGTCTGCTGCGCGCCGCTGTTGCAAACGCCGGCGCCGTTGAGCGCGTCGGCGATGCCCGTCGACGGGTTCACGATCGGGGGCGCCTGGTGGTCGTACCAGCCGTCCGAGTCGTCGTACGAGAGCACGATGGCCGTCGAGTCCCATTCCTGGCTCGCCTGCACCGCGTTCACGAGGCTGACGACGAAGTTCTGTTCGTCGATCGGGTTCGAATACCCGGCGTGGCCGTCCTGGAAGGCCGGCGCCTTCACGTACGACACGGCCGGCAAATTCCCGGCGTTGAGCGCGTCGAAGAAGTCGTGGCTGTCGTACTGGTGATTGGCTGGATCGGCCGTCTTGCCGTCGTTCTCGACGCTGCTACCGATCGCGGAGATCGCGCTCGGTCGGGCGTGAGTCGGGTTCGCGGTCGACGCGTAGTACTGGAACGGCGCGTGGTGCGGGATGTAATCGGACGAGGTCGACACCGGGTTTGCCACCGTCTGCGGCGTCGAGCGGGCGCATCCGGTGGTTCCGTTCGGGTTGGTGAGGGTCAAGTCGAAGCCGCCTTCGAACCAACCCCAGCTGATCTGCTGGGCGTTCAGGAGATCGCCGATGTTCTTGCCCTTGAACGTGTTCTGATCGGCCGCGGAGCTGCACACGTCCCCGAGCGGGTCGGTGTCGCCGATGAGCGTGAAGCCGCCGTTGCCGTCGGGGACCACGTGGCTCCCCGACATCGTCGATGGATCCTTGTTCGTCTGCGCGAAGCCGTTCGTCTGTCCCGCGATCAGGTTGATCGCGCCGGGCGTCGACGGACCGAACGTCGTCGTCCACGAATTGTCGCTCATGGCGAAGTTCTGCGCGTAGCTCCACATCGCGCTCACCGTGTTGCCGTCGAAGAACGCCATCACGAGGCCCTTCGTCGTCGCGGCGGGCGGCGCGCCGGGGGGCGGCCCGGCCGTTCCCGTGAACTCCGGGAACAGATCCATCGCGCCGTTGTCCGACGCCTGCTGCTCGGGCTTGTAGTTGTGACCCTGGTCCTGCGTGGACGCTTGCGAGGGCGCGAGCCGGAACGGATTGGCCGCGCCGGTGCCGTTCGCGGTGTTCGACAGGTTCGGGTTGTGGTTCAAGAGGTCGACGCCTGCGATCGGGCCGAAGGCGTTCGTTGCGTCCAGTGGGGTGGACAGATTGTTCGCGCTCGGCGTCCCCGGCGATGCGGTGAACGCGGTTTCGCCGGAGGCGTTTCGAGCCGTGGGATACGTCCCGAAGTAATGGTCGTACGAGATGTTTTCGCCGAAAACGACGATGAAGTGCTTGATCTTCGTGGCCGTCGGGAACGCTTGAGCGGCATCGACGTGGCCGCTGCACGACACGGTGACGGTCGACGTATCGGCGCAGCTCGTTTGCGGATCGCCGTCGGAGACCGTGAGCGTCAACGACGCCGTGCCGGCGGTCGTGCAGGTAAAGGTCGGGTTCGGCTTCGTCGCGTCGTCGAACGTGCCGCTGGTCGCCGTCCACGCATAGGTGAGGGGCGAGGGGCCGCTGTCCGGGTCGGTCGCCTCGGCGTCGAGGGTCACGCTGCCCCCGACGAGTACGGAGCTCGGCGTCGCCGAAACGGCTTGGATGGTCGGGCAGACGTTGATCGTGCCGTTGACGCTGATCGAACCGGTCTTCGCGTTCTGGTGGCAGTCGAGGCCGACCGCGACCTGCGTCGTTCCGTGTGCGGTGACGTTGAACGTCGCGCTGCCGGCGCAGGTGGTCGTTCCGTCGGTCGCCGTGCCGGTGAGGGTGATCGTGAACCCGGTGCCCGCGGGAAGGCCACCGATCAGGCCGGCGATCTTCGTGGCGCTCACCAGATTCAGCGTGCCCGTCTTGGTGAATCCGTTGGGCCCGGTGATCGTATAGGTGAGAGCGTCGAGGGTGATGCCGCCCGATTGAAGAGCGAGGTTGATGCTGCCGCTGTCCGAGTCGTTCGAGGCCGACGGCGTCGAACGGCCTTCTTCGCCGGAGCACGCGCTTCCGAGGATGCAGGCTGCGGCGGAAATGATCGCCAAAATGGATGTATTATTTCTTCGAATCACGATGGACCTCCGAGGTCGCGCCGAGGGGCGCGCCGGCCCGCCAGACGCAAGGCCTGCGCCAGGTTCACGCGACTCACGAACGCGTCGGCGCGCTTCGAAAACCAGCGGAGAACACGCTCAATCGACGCGCGTAGCCATGCGAGACAGCCTCGCGACCCTCCGATTTTCGGAGGCCGTCGTTCGATTCTCGATGAGTGCGGCTCGTGCGGGGCGCGACGCGTGTAACCGAGCCGGTTCGGCGCTCAAAGAAGAGGGAAAGGTGTAGGGTTTCCCCATGAAGATCGACCGGCTTTTTCAAGTGCTCGTAGTAACCGGCGCGTCTTCGACCGTCGGCATCGTCGGCTGCGGTAGCGACAACAGTGGCGGGAGTTCGACGGGCACCGGCGGTGAAACGGCGACCGGCGGCGCCACGGCGTCCGGCGGTGAAACGGCGACTGGCGGCGCCACGGCGTCCGGCGGTGCGGCCGCAGGCGGCGCTGCGGGCTCGTCGTGCGACGCCGTGTGCCACCCGAGCGCGACGCTCGCGACGTGGACCGATTGCAACGGGTGCTGTTGCTGGTTGCCGATAGGAACCCCCGCGCCGGTGGGCAGTCCGACCTGCGGGCAAGAGCCCTGCTGCGTCGGGCGCGGCCGGTAGATCCGGATACCTTGGTCTACGACGTGATCATCGCAGGGGCCGGCCCGGTCGGCCTGTTCCTCGCTTGCGAGCTGCGGCTCGCAAAGCTCGCCGTGCTGGTGCTCGAGCAAGCGGAGGATCCGCACTCACCCTTGAAGCGGCTCCCGTTCGGAATGCGAGGACTCTGGGGCCCGAGCGTCGAAGCATTTTACCGGCGCGGCCTCCTCGAACGAATCGCGTCGCAACGTCGTGTCGACGATCGTGCCCCGGGCCAGCCGAGACCTGGAGCGATGACGTCGGGAGCGCCGCTCCGCGGGCCAGCCGGCCACTTCGCGGGCATCCAGTTCGACTACGGCAACATCGATTCGTCGCGGTGGACGTACCGACTACCAGGCCCGGCCGACACCCAATTGGGGAGCGAAATGGAGCATATCGAGCGCGTCCTCGCCGCTCACGCGCTCTCCGTCGGAGTCGAAATCCAGCGCGGCCACGGTGTCGAAGGCTTCGAGGCTTCGAACGACGAAGTCACCGTCCGTGCCGGCGAGCAACGCGTTCGCGCACGCTTTCTCGTGGGTTGCGACGGCGGGCGCAGCACGGTGCGCAAGCAAGGGGGCTTCGAGTTCGTAGGTACTGAGCCCGAGTTCACGGGATATTCGGTCCAAGTCGAAATCGCCGACCCTTCGATACTCCCACTCGGCCGCCATTACACGCCGACCGGCATGTACACGCAGTGGCAGCCAGGGGTGATTGGGATTGCCGACTTCGACGGCGGCACATTCCACCGCACCCAACCGATCACGTGCGAGCACGTGCAAGCGGTTCTGCGGCGCGTGTCCTGCACCGAGGTGACCGTGGACGCGTTGAACCTCGCTTCGACGTGGACCGACCGATCGCAGCAAGCCACGACCTACCGCAAGGGACGGGTGCTGCTGGCCGGCGATGCCGCGCACATTCATTCACCGCTAGGCGGACAAGGGTTGAACCTCGGGCTCGGAGACGCGATGAACCTCGGGTGGAAGCTTGCTGCAACCCTCCGACGCGATGCCCCCGATGGCTTACTCGACAGCTACACCACGGAGCGGCATCCGGTCGGGGCGCGCATCCTCGATTGGACCCGGGCCCAGGTCGCGCTGATGCGACCGAGCTCCCGCGCGCTCGGAACCATCGTCCGCGACCTGATCGGTACGCGTGACGGCGCGACCTACTTCGCGGAACGCGTCTGGGGGGTGTCCCTCCGCTACGACCTCGGCGATGAACACCCGTTAGTGGGCCGTAGCTGCCCGGACTTCGAGCTAGACGACGGAACGAGGCTCGGCGCGCTGCTCCGAGATGGAAACGGTTTGCTCTTGGACTTCGGCGGGCAGGCGTCGCTCGGCGTCCTCGATGGCTTTTGGGCTGACCGCGTCAGGTACGTGGCCAGTGACGCCAAGGATCGCCTCGGCCTCTGCGCGCTGCTCGTGCGTCCCGATGGGTTCGTTGCCTGGGCGAGCGATGCGACTCCCCGTCCCGAGGACGTCACCCGCGCCGCAGCGCGATGGTTCACGAGCCGCGTCCTATAGTTTCTCGGCGAGCGCACGAGTCCCGCCGAGCGACTCGCCCGCGCCCGAACGACGACGGTGCTCATCGCCGAGCTCGCGACGGCAGGGGGCGCTCGGGCGCCGCTCGCTCACGTCGCGAACCAGGTATTTCTCGAGTTGACCCGCGAGCTCGACCGCCAAGGGGTCAGCCGCAAAGTCAGCGCCGACATGTTCGGGCTCGCGCTCCGGAGCTATCAGCGAAAAATCGCGCGGCTCCGGGAGAGCTCGACGGTGCGCGGTCGCTCGCTGTGGGAAGCCGTGTTCGATTTCCTGGCGGAGCGCGGCGAGGTGACTCGCGCCGACGTTCTCACGAGATTCGACCGCGACGACGAGGAGCTCGTCGCGGGCGTCCTTCACGATCTGACGGACAGCGGCGTCGTGTTCGCCTCCGGTCGCGGTCCGAGCGCGCAGTATCGCGTCGCTGCGCGAAGCGAGCTCGACGACGTCGCTCCCGACGACGCGGACAGCGCGGATGCATTGGTCTGGACGCTGGTGTACCGCGAAGGCCCGCTCTCGCGCGACGGCCTCTCGCGTCTGACCACCCTAGTGGCCGAACGCTTGGACGGCTCGCTCTCGCGGCTCGAAGACGCCGGTCGCATCACGACCGAGACCGTCGACGACACCGTCGTCTACCGCTCGTCGGAGCTCGTGATTTCGATCGACGCGAAGGCGGGCTGGGAAGCCGCCGTGTTCGACCATTTCCAGGCGCTCGTGAAGACCGTCACGTCGAAGTTGCGGCGTGACGCGCGGGGCGACGCGTCGCCCGAGCTCGTTGGCGGCAGCACGTACACGTTCGTCGTCTGGCCCGGCCATCCGTATTTCGACGTCGTCTCCCGCGAGCTCGCCGACTATCGGCGCCGGCGGAGCGAGCTTCGCGCAAGCGTCGACGCCTTCAACGCTTCGGCGGGGATCCCCCCGCGCCATCAAAAATTCGTTTCTTACGCAGGGCAGTGCGTGATCGTCGAGGACGATCGAGGAGGAGAAGTATGATCCGTCGTTTAGTTCCCGTCGCTTTCATGGCCTCTTCGCTCGGGTTCGGTTGCTCGTCACAGGGCCCTCAAACCAGCAGCGAAACCCACTTCCAGACCTGCACGACCGACGCCGAG
>DATBBD010000742.1:0-2570 GCA_036271175.1 Polyangiaceae bacterium
AGAAGAATACGTCGCGCCCGTCGAACGCGGTGGGACGCGGTACTGTTTCGCGCGACTCGAGTGAAGGGATTCACCGGGGAAGCGTAGGCACGGCCGACTCGCGCTCGTGACGCCTCGTCGCAATGACGACGGCGAGCGGCCACAGGGCTTGCGCAGCGGCCGTCGCACGCTCGGCGAGACCGACATGAACGCGTTCGCGAAGCGCCAGCGCGAGCCACGCGAGCAAGCCAGCGAGGGCCGCCGACGCGACGACCGAGACCCGCGCACGGAGGACGGGCGGCGCGTCGAGCCCACGACGGAACGCGAAGAGCGGCCACACCGTGAGACAGACGAACGCGACCGTCGCGAACGCCAAGTGACCCGTCGCCGAACCCAATGGAGACGCAGGCAGCGGCAAGGAAGCGACGCACAGGGTGCACAATCCCCCAAACCCCAACACACACCTTCCCCGACAGGACGCCGACCGAAGGCCGAACGCCGTCACTCCATGGCACGCGCCCAAGATGTAAAGCGCCGACGTCATGATCCATCGATCGTCCGCTGCTCGGCCCGCGAGTGCGCTGATCGTGCCTCTGATTGAATCGAAGTGGGTGGATTGGCGCGACGCCGCGAGCATCCATCCGCCGATGAGCGCCAGCGGCGCGGCGGCGGCGGAGACCAACGTCCACCAGGGCGTCTCGAGAGGCACCCGTCGAGCGAGTGATGTCGGCAATGTTGGGGCGTCGCGTTGGGGCAAGCTCGGCTATCACCATGCGGTGTTACTCGCGGCTTCAGCCGCGCTTGAACTGTAACAGCTCGATGAGATAGCCGTCGGGGTCGCGAATCATCGCGTAGCGGAGGGAGCCCACGTCGGTCGGCGACGTTTGCAGGCGTACGCCGTGTTCGACGAGAGCGGCGACCGCGCCGTCGAGGTCCGACACGCGGACGACGAAGCGGCTGTAGCCGTCGCCATGAACGACGGGCGCGGCGCGTTCATCCTTGAACATCAGCACGAGGCTGCTCGCTTTCGAATCCGGAAACGTCAGCACGACTTCGTTCACACCCCCACCGATCGGAAAGCGCGCCTGCTCCTGCATGCCGAGCACGCCGACATAAAACGCGAGCGCGCGGTCGACATCCTCCACGTTGTACGTGACGTACGCGATCCGCGGACGAAACGCGTTGAGTCCCGGAGCGCGCTGGTTCGAGTCGGTTCCCGCTGAATCCGTTGCCATGGTCATCACGGTGCGGTTTCAGGCGCCCGCGGCGCGGCGTCAAGGAGCGATGACGCGTCGAACCAGTTGTCCGCGCCGCGTTTCGCGCCAGCGCATTTTTGCGTCGGAGCGCGCCGGTGTTTTCCGCTCGGTCGTCGCGGCGTATGGTGTCGGAGGATGGCGAAAGCTAGGAAAACAGCGCCCGCGTTCGACCTGGACCGCCTGGTGGCGCAAGCTCGGGAGCACATCGAGTCGGAGGCGTTCGTGAAGGTCTCGGCACTCGGCCCCGCGCCGGCGCGTTCCCATGTGACGGAGACGCTTCGTTCCCTTGGGTTCGAGGTGACGAAGTCGACGGTCCGTCGTCCTTTGCGAGAGCAGCTGCTCGAGGCAGTGTCGCAGGGGGCGTTCGTGCCGGTGAAGTCGATCGCGTCGTTTGTTCGCGGCGGCACGGCGAAGGAGGCGAAAGGGGTCGCGATGGAGCTCGCACAGGAAGGACGCCTGGCGCGCGTGATTCGCGGGAGTGCCGAGATCCTCGTTCCAGTGAGCGCCCCCACGTACACCCGCGACGAGTTGCTCGTGAGGTCGCGGGCGCTCGATACACTCGTGAAGACGCTGACGAAGGCTTCCAAACTGAAGGGTGTCTCGGTGTTGCGCTCCGACGTCGTCGAGAGCATCGAAGAGGCGTTGCCGGAATTCACTCGGTCGGCGCGATCGAGCAGCGCGACGAGCGAGGTCGCGCACGACGGCAAGGAAGGCACTATCTCGAAGGTTTTTGCGGCGCTGGATGCCATGCGCGATGAGTCGCTCGGTCTGTCGTTCATCCCGCGAGTGGTCGCGCATCTCGGGCGCGACATGGGCGTCGACGCGGCTCGCAAGAGTTTGCTCGACGCCGCCTCGCGCGGGTTGGTGGAGCTCCGGCCGGAGGGAGGGTTGCGGCGCCTGAACGGCGAAGAGCTCGAGCTCTGCTTGCCGGGCCCGCAAGGAACTCGCCTTTCATGGGCACGAAGAATCGAAGGGGGGACATCGTGAGCGACCCGTTTCTCGACGCGGTGCATGCCGATCCCTGGGCGGAAGATCAAGCCGACCTACCAAGCTTGAACGCGAAGGCGAGCGAGGCCATCGAGGAGAGGATCGTCCGAGTGCGGAATGTCGCGCGCCTAGAGCCGCGAACCCTCAGGTCGACGTCGCTCGTCGTCCTGGGGCCGCCGGGCGCCGGCAAGACGCATTTGTTCGCGCGCTTGCGGCGCCGCCTCGGGCCACGTGCAGTGTTCGTTCACGTCCGTCCGCTCGTGCATGCGCCGATGACGCCACGCTTCGTCCTCGGCGAAGTGGTAAAGCAGCTCGGTTACGCGACACAGGGGCTGATTCAACTGAACG
>DATBBD010000743.1:0-2827 GCA_036271175.1 Polyangiaceae bacterium
GGGCAAAAGCCATCACCGCAAAACCCGCAATCACTTGGACAGCTGCTCGCGGTCTCCGTGCCGGCGCAGAACCCGTTGCCGCAGTAGTCGCAATCGGGCGGACAGCTCACGGCGTTCTCGTCCGACGAGCAGATGCCGTCGCCGCACTTGGACGGGCAATCGCGCGGGCACTCGGCCGGCTCGAGGTTCGTGCAGAATCCGTCACCACAATAGCCGGGACAGTCGCTCGGACAGGTCGCCGGCGTCTCTGCAAGGCCGCAGGTGCCGTCGCCGCAGAAACCGTCGACCGGACAATCACCGGGGCAGTTCGCGGTGGTCTCGCCCGATTCGCACAAGTGGTTGCCGCACTTCGACGCCGTGCCGCAGTCCTCGGCGCATGTCGTCTTCGTCTCGTTGCCGTTGCACTTGCCGTCCCCGCAGCTGCCGCAGTCGGACGGGCACGTCTCGCCCTTCGAGCACACGCCGTCGCCGCACGAACAATCCGAGATGCAGTTCGACGGGGTTTCGCCGCGCCCGCATTTGCCGTCGCCGCACGTGCCCTGCGGCTCGCCCCCGTCGAGCGGAGTGAGACCCGGGTAGCCGTCGTTGCCCGGAAGGTCGGCGCGGCCGCAACCCGGCATGAACAGCGCCATCGCGGCGAGCACGACCCAAAGCCAGACTCGCGTGCCGCCGTGCCCCTCGAACCGATTCGTTGTCATGCCGTCCCGATGCTCCTCACGGCCAGCGCGATCACGATCCTCGCGCGCCCGACGGGCAGAGTTGAGCAAACTGCGCACCACCGGGCCAAACAGTCGAGTGCGTTCCTCGACGCCTGCTTTTCACTGCGATTCGAAGCAGCAACGTACGCTGTGCCAAAATGAAGGGTTCGGCAAGCGGCACAACTCACGACGGAGCCGCCCTACACACCTGTTCAGAGCTCGAGGTTCGACTGATCGTCGAGCGCCGCGCGTTCGAAGCCGAACACGTCGGCGAGTGCGCCGTACGCCGCGTCGGCTTCGCGCTTCATCACGAGCCCCGGCACCCCGAGCTCGGCGAGCGACGTCACGCCGTATTTCTGGATCCCGCACGGCACGATGAGCTGGAACAAGTCGACCTCGGTCGTGAGATTGAGTGCGAAGCCGTGCATGGTGATCCACTGCGAAATACGGACGCCGATCGCGCCCAGCTTCGCTAGATCACGCGCGTGATCCGGACCGGGCCAGGCACGCGGCGCCGCCCGGTCCACCCAGAGCCCGATCATGCCCGGCGCTTCTCCGGCGGCGATGCCATGTCGGAAAGCGACGCGGCGCATGGTCTCGGCGAGACCGCGGACGTAGCGCCGCACGTCGCGCCGATCCGGATTCAAGTCGATGATCGGATACGCGACGAGCTGCCCGGGCGCGTGGAGCGTCACGTCGCCGCCGCGGTCGGTCTTTTCGACGTCGAACCCACGGAGGCTGAGCGCCTCTTCGGAGAGGAGCACGTTCGAGGGATCGGCACCGCGCCCGAGGGTCACCACCGGCGTGTGCTCGAGGAAGAGCACGGTGTCCGGAATTTCGCCGCGTGCGCGTTCCGCGCGAAGCCGCTCCTGGAGTGCGTGCACCGGGGCGTAAGGGCGCCTTCCGAGCCAGACGCCGCGGAGCGTTCGCGCTGCCGTCATCGCCGCGGGGCGGTCATCGGCGCTCGGGTGTTTTCACCCCGAGATCGCGCTGCTCGTCGAGCCACGTCTCGATGCGCTCGGTGAACTCGCCGGCGAGGGTCGGATCGAACTGCGTCCCCGAGCAACGGAGAATTTCGTTCACGGTCACGTCGTGGGGCATCGCACGCCGGTAGGCGCGATCGGTCGTCATCGCATCGTACGTGTCGGCGACGGAGATGATGCGCGCGATGATCGGGATCTCTTCGCGCGCGAGCCCGAGCGGGTACCCTCTGCCGTCCCATCGCTCGTGGTGAAGGTGCACGCCGGGGATCACCGGTTCGAGGAACTTGATGGGATCCAGGATTTCCCTGCCGTACGCGGGGTGCTTTTTGAAGATCTCGTACTCGTCGTGGGTGAGCTTGCCCGGCTTGTTCAGGCTCATGACACAACCGATTTTGCCGATGTCGTGCATGAGCGCGGCCTGGCGCACGATCTCGACCATCGCTTCACCGAGGCCGAGCCAGCGCGCGAGCGCGGAGGCATATTGCGCGACGCGCTCCGAGTGACCCGCCGTGTAGCGATCCATCTTGTCGATGGTGCGCGCGAGGCTCTGGATGGTTTGCTGGAACGTCGCTTGAAGGTCTTCGTAGAGCCGCGCGTTGTCGATGGCGGCGGCGGCGCGCGACGCGACGATGCTGAGCAGCTTGCGCTGGCCCTCGAGAAACCGCTTTCCCTCCGTGAGGCTCATGACCGCGAGCCAGCCGAGGAGCCGCTCGCGCGTCCGGAGCGGCACGACCGCGACGCTCGACACGGACCTATCCGGCTGCACGAGGAGGAGCTCCGCGGCGCGAGCGCCGTGCTCGACGAGCGGTTCGCCGCCACGCAGCCGGCCCGCGAGGAGCGCCGGATCGAACCGACCCACGTTTTCGCTCGCGTCGACCGTCGAGTTGCGGTCGACGTTGCGCTCGAAGAACGAGCCTTCTCCGTCGTCGAGCCAGGTGCACGCGACGTCCGCGTGGACCTCGTGGAGCGCGCTTTCGGACAGCGTCGCGATCACCTGATCGAGCGAGAGGCTCGCCGCGATCGCCTCGCTCACCTTGTAGAGCGAGAGCGCTTCGCGGAGCCGGAGATTTTCGGCGGCGAGGCGCTGCTTCTCGAGCCCCCGCTGCACGATGTGAATCACCTCTTCGACCTTGAACGGCTTCAGGA
>DATBBD010000744.1:0-6842 GCA_036271175.1 Polyangiaceae bacterium
CGCGGGTGGACCGCGTACAAGACGAGTCGTTACATGGCCGCGGAAGCGGCGTTTCGCTCGGCGCTTGGAGTCGATGCGCCGAAAGCGCGCGAAGGCCTGGCAACGACGCTCCTCGAGACCGGGCGCTACGTCGATGCCGCGGCGGTCGCGGCCGACGCCGCGGGCGCGCCGGAAGCGGTGGCGCTCGCCCTCGTGCGCCTTCGCGGCGAAGCCCTTCGCCGGCAAGGCAAGCTGGATGAGGCGGAACGCGTCCTCGCGAGTGCGGCCGGCGCTCCGGAAGCGCGCGAGGTTCGCTTGCTCCTCGGCCAGGTGCTGCTCGAGCAAGGGCGTCGCGACGAGGCCGAACCCGTCCTGATGACGCTCATCGAGCAATACAACCACGACGCGATCGATGCGCAGGCGCTTCCGCTCGTCGGACGCGCCGCGTATTTGCTGCGGAGCCCCGCCGACGCGAACGACGCGTTCAACGAGGCGGAGCGCGCGGGCCCGGCGTCCGCGGAGACACTGCTCTGGCGCGCCGAGGTGTTCCTCGAAAACTACGACCCCGGTCATGCCGAAGAGGTGGTCGCCGAGGTGCTCGGAACGGCGCCGCACAATCCAGAAGCGCTCGCGTGGATGGCCGAGGTAAAGCTCGCGTCCAACCTCGACTTCGACGCGGCCGAAAAGCTCGCCCGCGAAGCGCTCGCTCAAAATCCGAACCTCGCGCACGCGCACTTCGTCTTGGGGGGCATCGCGCTCCGCGACATGGATCTCGACGGCGCCGAGCGGCACATCGCAGACGGCCTGCGCGTCAATCCGCGCGACCTAGATTTACTCAGCTTACACGCCGCGGTTCGGTTTCTCGCCGACGACAAGGCCGGGTTCGAAAGCGCGAAAAACGACGTGCTCTCGAAGAACTCACGCTATTCGCGGCTCTATCAGATCATCGGCGAATACGCGGAATGGGAGCACCGTTATCGCGATCTGGTGGTGATGATGCGCGAAGCGCTCCTCGCCGACCCCGAAGACGCCAAGGTTCGCGCGCAGCTCGGGTTCAACCTGATTCGCGCCGGTGAAGAGGCGGACGGCGTCGCGGCGCTCCAGCGCGCGTTCGCCGCCGATCCGTTCAACGTACGCGTCTACAACACGCTGAACCTGTACGAAAAAGAGATCCCCGCGCACTACGTCACCGTTCCGCACGGCCGTTTCACGATCCGCTATCACGACGACGAGCGCGCGATCCTCGATCGCTACGTGCCCGCGCTCCTCGAGCAAGCGTGGGCCAAGATGGTGAAGGAATACGACTTCACCCCGACGACTCCGGTCGGTATCGAGCTCTACCCCAATCGAGAGCACTTCGCGGTTCGGACCAGCGGTCTCCCGCAAACGTTCATTCAAGGCGTGTGCTTCGGGCAGACGCTCGCGGCGATGAGCCCGAAGGTCGAGCACTTCAACATCGGGATGACGCTCTGGCACGAGCTCGCCCACATCTTCCACATTCAGCTCTCGAAGAACCGCGTCCCCCGGTGGTTCACCGAGGGCCTCGCCGAGTACGAGACCTTGATCGAGCGGCCCGAGTGGCGGAGAGAATACGACGCCGCGCTCTTCGCCGCGCTCGCGGCCGGCAAGATCGAGCCCCTCGCCGAGATGAACCGCGAATTTTCCCACGCCGAAGACATGGACGACATGGCAACCGCCTATTATGCGTCCACACAAGTGGTCGCATTCATCGCAGACAACTACGGCATGCCCAAGGTGCGGCGCATGCTCGAGCTCTGGGGCGAAGGAAAGCGCACTCCCGACGTGATTCGCGAAGCCCTCGGCGTCGAGCCCGACGACGTCGATCGGAAGTTCCGCGCCGCCCTCGACGTGCGGCTCTCGCGCTACAAGGGCCAGTTCATCCCGCCGACGCGTCCCGTCGACCTCGACCAGCAGAAGGAAAAAGTCCGGCGCGCGCCGGGCGATCCGGAAGAATTGTCGCGCCTCGCGCTCGCGTACATGGGCGTCGGCGACGAGAAGGGCACGACCGACGCCATCGATCGCGCGCTCGCGATCGATCCGAAGCACGCCCTCGCGCTCTGGCTCCGGGTTCAATTCAAGAAGACGCGGAACGACCGACCCGGCGCCTACGAGGCGTTGAACGCGCTGTTGGCGGCCGGCCACGACGGTTACGGAGTTCGGATGGCCCTCGCCGACGTCGCTCCCAGCGCCGCCGAGAGAATCGCTGCGCTCGACGCGGCGCGGAAGCTCGACCCGACCGAGAGCTCGCCGCTCCGCGCGCTCATCGAGATTTACGCCGCGCTCAAGGACGAAGATCGGCAGATCGAGCTCCTCCGGAGCCTGGTGCTCCTCGAGGAGAACGACGGTGACGCCTACGACCGACTCCTCGAGCTCCTGATCGCGAGAAAAGGGTTCGACGAAGCGAAGCGCGTCGGACAAGCCGCGGTGTACGTCGACATCGAAAGTCCGAAGACACACCGCCTCTACGCAGAGGCGCTCGCCGGCGCGGGGGACGCGAAGGGCGCGCGATTCGAGCTCGAGAGCGCGGTGCTCTGCGCCGGCGAGCCCGCGGAGCTCGCGCTCGCCCAACGCGAGCTCGCCGACGTTCTCGAGAAAGCGGGCGACCGAGCCGGTGCGTCGGCGCACCGGAAAGCGGCCATCGACCTCGCGAGTCAGCCCCAGGACGCGCCCGGCTCGAATTGAGTGCGGTCGTGGGCGCGTGACGCGAGGGCTATTGATCCGTCGTTGTGCGGTCGATCCGAGGATCGCGGCTCACTCGTCGTCGCTGCGGTCGGCGCGGAGCCCGAGGGCGCGCGCCTTCTTGTAGAGATGGCTGCGCTCGAGCTCGAGAGCGCGCGCGGTCGCCGCCATCTGACCGCTGTGCGCCGCGAGCGCCTCTTGCAAGATGGTCCGCTCCGCCTCTTCCGCGAGCACCCGGAACGGCACGCCGGGCCGGTACAATCCCGCGGACCCCGGAGACGCGTCCATGCCGAGCGCGTGTCCGACCTCTTCGTCGCTCACTCGGTCGTCGGGCGAGAGGATGACGAGCCGTTCGACCAAGTTCCGGAGCTCGCGAACATTGCCCGGGAAGCTGTGGCGAGCGAGCGCCACGAGCGCGCCGTCGGTCAACGTCACGCCGGGTCGGTTGTTCGACTGCGCGGCGACCGCGAGAAAACGCCGAGCGAGCGCAGGGACGTCTTCGCGGCGCGCTCGGAGCGGCGGGAGTGAGAGCGGCAGCACGTTGAGCCGGTCGAAGAGATCGGCGCGAAACGCCCCTGTTTTGCAGGCCTCGGTGAGATCTTTGTTGGTCGCGGCGACGACGCGTACGTCGACCCGGATCGTGTCGTTGCCGCCCACGCGCTCCACTTCCGACTCTTGCAAGACGCGGAGCAGTTTCGCCTGCATTGCGGCCGGCATGTCGCCGACCTCGTCGAGGAACAGCGTCCCGCCGGAGGCGCGCTCGAACTTTCCACGGCGAAGCTTCGTCGCTCCGGTGAACGCGCCCGGTTCGTGCCCGAACAGCTCGCTCTCGATGAGCTCGGCGGGGACTGCGGCGCAGTTCAACTTCTCGAGCGGGCCCTTGCTTCGCGGTGAGGCGCGGTGCACGGCGCGCGCGACCAGCTCTTTGCCGGTGCCGCGCTCGCCTGTGACGAGCACGGTCGCCGACGACCGCGCGGCGCGAAGCACCTGCTCGCGTAGCTTGTTCATCGCCGCGCTCTCGCCGATGAGCTCGTCGAAGTAACCCGCCTCGACCTTCAACGCCGCGGCTTCGGCCTCGGCGCGAAGCAGCCGGAGCGCGTTGTCGACGACGAGGAGCAACCGATCCGTCGACAGCGGCTTCTCGAGAAAGTCGAGCGCGCCGAGGCGCGTGGCGCGGACGGCGGCTTCGATCGACCCGTGTCCGCTCATCACGATCGCAGAGACTTCGTTGCCCGACGCGCGCACTCGCTCGAGGAGCTCCACGCCGTCGCCGTCCGGGAGTGCGACGTCGAGAAGAATGACGTCGTAGTTCCCTTTCAGGATCTTCTCCTCGGCGATGCCTACACCGCCCGCCACGTCGACGGTGTACCCCTCCAGCGTGAGCGCCTTCTTGAGGGTGCTCAGAATGGCCGCTTCGTCGTCGACGACGAGAAGATGACCGCGCGCCATGGGACAGAGACCGTACCATCGGTCGGGTCGTCTGCTACTCTGGAAGCACCATGGCCGCGCAACAGGCCGTCGCCACCGGCACTCTCGGTGGCACGCCGATCGCCAATCTTCTGATCTACGTGCTCGACCGGCGCCTGACCGGCACGCTCGTCATCGAAGATCATCGGTTTCGGAAGAGCGCGGTTTCGTTTCGTCTGGGCGTACCGTTCAAGGTCAAGGTCGCCGAGGAAGGGCTCTACCTCTCCGAAGTGCTCGTCGATCTGCGGCTCATCGACTCCGACGTCGCACTGAGCTCGTTCGAGTCGTCGCGTGGGCTCGGCCGCCTTCACGGGCAGTCGCTGCTCGACGAAGGCTTGATCGAACAAGACGCGCTCGCCGAGGCGCTCGGCGAGCAGATGCTTCGGAAGATCGAATGGCTCTGCAAGCTCCGTCCGGAGAGCATGTACGGCTACTACGAAGGCGACGACTTACTTCGAACCTTCGGCGGCCCCGACGGCGCGACCGTCGAGGGGCTCACCGCGGTGTGGCGTGCGATCCGCGCGCAACCCGACGCCGCCGTCGTCGACGCGACGCTCCACCGGCTCGGCACGAACGAGATCCGTCTCCATCCGCACGCGCGCGTCGCCCGGTTCGGCTTCGACGCGCACGAGCGCGGATTTTTGGATGTGCTTCGCGCCAAGCCACAGCCGTTGCAGGGTCTGCTCGCCACGGGGCTTCTCGCCGAAGAAAAACTGAAGCGCGTCGTGTTCGCGCTGGTCGCCACGCGACACGTCGACCTCGGCGCGGGGTTATCGCCGATCGGCGTCAGTCAATCGTCGATGACGTTCGCCGCGCCGCGCGAGTCGCGGCCGTCGAACGGCGATTCGAAGCCGTCGATCGCGCCGCGCAGCATTCGGCCGCCCGCGTCGAGACAGCCGCCGCCCCCCGCCGCCAAGACGGACGCGTCGCGCCGCACCGACGAGGAAGCAGCGGCTTTCCGGCGTGAAGTGCTGGAGCGCAAGGACACGATCGGGTCGGAGAACTACTACCAGATCCTCGGAATCGAGCGCGACGCCCCGACGTCGGCGGTGCAAGCGGCGTTCTTTCACCTCGCCAAACGGTGGCACGCCGATCGTATTGGGCCGGAGCTCGGCGACGTGCGCGACGTCGCCATGCGGATCTTCGCGAAAATGTCGGAGGCACATCAGGTGCTGACGAACGAAGACCGCCGCCGCGAGTACGAGCGCTTGATGAACGAGGGCGGTGCCTCCGACGACGAGCAGGAAGAAGTGCAGCGCGTGCTCCGCGCCGCGACGGCGTTTCAGAAGGCCGAGGTGTTCGCTCGCCGCGGCAACCTCGACGAGGCCGAAAAGCAGGCGCAGCTCGCCGTCGAAAATGATCCCGAGCAGCCGGAGTACGTGGCGCTCTACGCGGACCTTCTGTCTCAAAGGCCCGAACGCGCGGAGACCAACTCGTACTCCGACGTGCTCAAGATGGTGAACGAGGCGCGCAGGCTTCAACCGGACAACGTGAAAGTGCGCCTCTATCGCGCGCGCGTGTTGAGGCGATCGGGCGACGGCGAGGGCTCTTACAAGGAATTTCGGAATATCACCGAGCAAGACGCGTCGAACGTCGAAGCGGCGCGCGAGGTGCGTCTCTACGAAATGCGACGCGGCAATCGACCCCCCGAGCCCAAAAAGGGGACCCCCAACAAGAAGGTCGACCCCAGAGGCGGGACCCCACAAGCCGACAAGGGAAAGCCCGGGCCCAACAAAGACCTCTTGAATCAGGACATCGGACAGCTCTTCGGAAAGCTGTTCAAGCGGTAATCCGAGCGGCGCGCTACGGCGTGCCGATCGATCGGCGCACCGTGACGGAGCGAACGTCCACGGTTTCGCCGGTGCCGACGATGGACACCGAGACGCGACCCCCGTTACCCGCGCAAACCCGCGTCTTGCTCGCCACCGTGAGTCGAACCTCGGTCCCGATCCGATCGAGCTCGGCGATGAACGGCGGCTCCGGCGTCGCGGGCCACGGACACGACGCGTCGCCGTAGGTGCGATCGGCAAGCGAGATGGTCGGAGGCGGCCCCGCGCGAACGTCGACCGCGACGCTGACGTCGGCGTACGTCGTGTCGGTGAGGACCAACGTCGCGCCTGCAGCGGTGAGCAGGACGTCGCCGTCACTCGGATCGCGCGCCACGTCCGCGCCGAGCGGACGGTCGAGCGACAGGCCGTCGGTGCTTCCGAGGAGGAGCGGCGCGACGGCGTCGGTGAACTGCCCGCGCGTCCCGTGCCGATAGGCGGTGAGCGACGGCAGATCGCCCGCGTTTTCGCCGCCGAGCCAGACGAGGAGTCCGGGATCGGTAGCTACGCCGCGCGCCGTCGGATCTTGCGGAACCGTGACCGGCGTGTCGGCGGGCACGAAAGTGCTTTCCCAGGGGTTGAATCGACGGAGCACGCGGCCGCCATTGGCGCCGTCGGCGAGGAGCCAGGGACGTCCCTCTTCGCCGGCGACCAAGAGCGGCGTGGCCGCGGTGACGTCGAGCGCGTCGGGCAACACCGTGGGCGTGCCGTCGCGCGTGAGCCAGAGCACCTCGTCGGAGGCGCACCCGGCGCCGCCGTTGCACGGCGTGTCGCAAGACGGCTCGCTTGCAGCGAGGAGTCGACACCCGCCGACGACGAGCACACTTCCACCGGGCATCGCCGCGAAGGCGCGCCCGGTCGTCGCGGCTT
>DATBBD010000745.1:0-2213 GCA_036271175.1 Polyangiaceae bacterium
GAGCAACTTGGGAACGCCGCCGTTCGTCGAGACGCGATACAGACCGTCGATTTGGGAGAAATAGACGTAGCCGCCCGCGACCGCGATGGGCGCCTCGATTTGTGTGAAGGCGCCGTTCGGGAGCGGCACCAGCGTCTTCGCCGCGCCGGAGAACGTTTTCGGTAACGACCCCAAAGCCGGCGCTCCGGAAACGGCGGTCCAGTAATAGACCCGCGACGCGTCGACCGCGATTCTCAGGCTCGTCACGACGACGTCCGCGGACTGCGCCGTCAGCACGGGGCTGCCGCCGGCAGCGCCGACGGTGAGTGAGACGAGGCTCGACGTCGCCGCAACGAACACGTGAGCGCCGTCGGAGACCAACCCCGAGGCCCCGTCCAGCTCCGGCGAGATGACGAGGTCCGTTGGGTTCGCCGGACTCGCCTGATGAACCACGAACGTCGACGAGGTCGAGCCGGCGGTCGACCAGTACACGTTCTTCGAATCCGCGGTGATCGCGATCACCGGGCTCGCGGGCGACACGAAAGTCGACGTGTTGCTCTTGCCCGGAGACGAATTGGCAATGCTCGCTTCCTTGGAAACCGAGACGCCCCAGTAGATCCAGCTTCCGCCCGCGGCCGGGACGACGGTGGCGCCGTCGGCAACGGCAGACGCCGCTGCGCCGGAACGGTCGCCACTCAACGACGACCACGCAGGCGCGCCCTTCGAGTTGACGTAGTTGATGTAGTCGCCACCGAACGCGATGCCGTCCTCGGAGGCGACGGCCGCGACCGTCACGGGCTGGCACTGCTCGCCGCTGCACGCGCCGCCGAGGCAGTCGTGTCCACACGCGCCGCAGCTCGTCGTCGAGCGCAGATCCGCCTCGCAGCCGTCGTCCTTCACGGGGTGCACCGGCGTCGAACAGTCGGCGAAGTTGGCGGCGCACGTCGGTTTGCAAACACCATCGACGCAGGCTCGCGCCGTCGTCCCGGTCGCGCTGCACACGACGCCGCATCCGCCGCAGTCGTTCGGATCGTCCGTCAGCGTCGTCTCGCAGGCGTCCGCGGGGTTGCCATTGCAATCCGCGGTGCCGCTCGCGCACGCGGGCGGGCCGGCGTCGGGCGCGGAGGGTTCGGTTCCACCGCCGTCGCGGTCGGGCGCGGAGGGTTCGGTTCCACCGCCGTCGTTCGCCGCGGTGCCGGCGTTCGCCGAGGTGCCGCCGCTCGCGTTCGTCGACCCGGCGTTTCCGTCGCCGCGCGCTTCGCCGTCGGGCGCTTCGCCGTCGAGCGACGGATTTCCGCCGCTGGCTTGTGTCGATTGGCTCCTTCCGCCGGTTTCCGACGGCGCGTGCGTGGCCGTCGCGCTGCCGCCGCCCGCATTGACGGAACCACCCGAACCCCCAGAGCCGTCGGCGCGGGCGTTGCTGGGCGCCGTGCACGTGGCGGTGTCGTGGCAATCCGGCGCGAGCGCCGAGCAGGCCGTCGATTCGGCGAGCAACGTGAAGGCGGCAACGACGGTGCCGACCCGATACGTGGCGAAGCGTTGCAATAAAACGGTGGAAGTCGTCATGAGCGTCTCACTGAGGGGGTCGCGCCGCGGCCGATCGGGCAATGCCCCCCAACCGACCGCGGCGCGCGAATGTGAATGCGTGCGCACTCCATCGGCGCGAGCCGGAACGAGTTGCGACCTTTTTTCGTCCCGCCCCCCACTGCCCCGAGCGAGAGCCGTGAACCCGTGCCGCGGGCGCCGATGTAGGCGCGTCACGAATTTTCTAGGACGATGATGCCGCCATCGTGGAACAATTGAAACGATGGGCAGAGTCGCGTTCGGGGTGGGCCTCGGCATTCTTTGTCTGTGCACGCACTGCGGTGGCGGCTCTTCTTCGGGCAGCGGTGGGCAGGGCGCGACCGCGACGGGCGGCGCGGCGTCGAACGCCTACGGCTCCGCGACCGGCGGTAAATCGAGCAGCGGTGGCAAGTCCAACGCGAGCGGCGGGGCAGCTGGCAGTAGCGGAACGGCGAATGGCGGAACCGCGACCGGCGGAGCGGCTGGCAGTAGCGGAACGGCGAATGGCGGAACTGCGAGCGGCGGTGATACGGGCACCAGTGGCGCGACCGCGTCGTGCATGGAGCCGGAGCACATGGGGCCCGCGACGTACTACACGACCGCCGACGGCACCGGGAACTGCAGCTTCGACGCGTCGCCCGACGACTTGATGATCGGCGCGATGAACCACG
>DATBBD010000746.1:0-5247 GCA_036271175.1 Polyangiaceae bacterium
GTCACCTTGACGTTCGGGTCGTCGGGCGGAAGCACCGGCGTCTTGCCGCCACCGGCGGTCAGCGGATGCTCGGTGTGCCCGTAGAGCAACTCCGATTGATCCGACGACGGAGTGATTCCGTCCGCTTCGACGACGGACATCTTCTGCACCAACCCCGGACCTCGCACGCCGTCGGAGTGGCACGAGTCGCAGGACGCGCGCGTGTAGACTGGACCGAGTCCGTCACCGTCGCGGAGCGGCGTGTCGAACGCGATGTCGCCGTCGTTGAACGCGTCGTAGTAAGGGCTCGTGACGCCGCCGATGTTGACGTCGAACGGATCGACGTGCGCGACGTCGACCGGAGGCGCCGTTGTCGTCGAGGACGGCGCGTTTCCACCGCCGCACCCGGCGCAGGCGGCTACCGAAAGAAGGAAGAACGGACGAAGGAAGGGCATCGCGAAGTCCCCTCCTACTATTGAAAGTGATTATCAAAGTCAATTACGACGTCGAAGGAATCGTCCGTCGAGCGCCTCGAAGGCGCCTCAAATCCGACTCTTTCTCATGGCTTACGAAGCGATGAGCCTGGGTCGATTTTTCGAAATGATTCCCGGCGCGGCAGTTTTCGGGGTGTTTCCGAACCGGAGTGCCGTCACGACTCCGTCTCGTGAGGCACGATCAGCAGCCGCAGCTCTGAAGGCAGGGCGGCGAGCCCGCGCACTGAGACGCACACACCGGATCACATGACGAAGAGCCGCCGCTTCCGGTGAGCGCGCTCAGGTCTTGGCAACGCCCCTGTGCGACGAGATTGCACACGTCGTTGACGGTCGTTGAAAAAAAGATCCCCGCAAGGTTCGTGCAGGCCGCCGCTACGCCGATCGGGCAGAGCTGCGTGCCGCTGCACAAACATTCGACGCTCAACGTCGACGCGCCGCTCAAGAACCCGCATTGTGGGAAATTCGTCGAGTCGACGACGAAGCCCGTGCATTCGGGTGTGGCGAGACAGAGCGTGACGTGGCCCGTCGGATCCGTCGTGCATTGTTGGCTCGCGGGAACCGAGCCGTCGACGAGCACCGACGACGTTCCGCCGACTCCGCCGGTTCCGGTTTGCCCGGAGATGCTCGCCTGGTCGAGACACCGCGGATCGGAGCAAGTCTCGTTGAGCCCCGGCGGTCGCTGATCGTTGCTCGAGCAAGCAGCGAGCGCGCAAAAGAAGCTCAGAAGAGCCGAAAATAAGGGAGTCCTCGGCATCGTCATTGGACGGAATTCACCCTACGACTCCCTACGCGGCTTGCAAACGCGCGACAAGTTTTCGGCGAACTCGCCCCGGTCACGCGCCTGGGCGACGGACCGGGGCGCCGAGAAATGCGCTGACTTAGTTCTTCGGTTGCGGGCCTTTGGGCTGCGGACCCTTCGGACCGGGCTCGATGCCCTTGTGCCGCTCGGCCCAGGCAATGCCGGCTTGCACCTCGGCGATCGCGAGGTCCGTCGCTTTCATCGCCTTGTCGCGATGACCTCCGTGGTCGCGCTCGGCGCTAGCGAGCGCGGTCTTCGCCGCGTTGAGATGATCGAGCGCGGCTTGCATTTCAGGTTGGTCGGCGGACGCCGACCGCGACAGCGCGCTCGACCCCAAGCCGACGACGAGAATGGCGAGTGCACCGGTAGAAATCTTCCAAGACGTCATGGGACTCCTTTTGCCGCTATGGACGCTCCCCGCGTCCGCGTCATTCACGCGTCGAGTCTAGTCGGTGACCGCAAATCGCATCCACGAAAGCGTCGCGTTCCCGAACCACCCACGCGGGGGCCTCGGGCCGCGGTCATTCACCCGGAGCGGTGACCATGGGGCCCGAGCGAGGGTGATTCGACGAGGGCCGATGTTGATCGCTGATTCGGTTCCGACGAGAGAAGCGATCCATGGCGAGATAGACCACGGGTGTAGTGAAGAGGGTGAGGAGCTGCGACACCAAGAGCCCGCCGACGATGGTGATACCGAGCGGCTGTCGAAATTCGGAACCGGTGCCGCTCGCGAGCATGAGCGGCACTGCGCCGAACAGCGCCGCGAACGTCGTCATGAGGATAGGACGAAAACGAAGCAGACACGCCTGCCTGACGGCTTCTGCCGGCGTCGCGCCTCCACGCTCATGCTCGATCGCGAAGTCGACCATCATGATGGCGTTCTTCTTCACGATACCGATCAGGAGGATGATACCGATGAGCGCGATGATGCTCAGTTCGATTTTGAACAAGAGGAGTGCGAGCAGAGCGCCGACGCCCGCCGACGGCAACGTCGACAGGATCGTGATGGGGTGGACGTAGCTCTCGTAGAGCATCCCGAGCACGACGTAGACCGCGAGGAGCGCGGACATGATGAGAATGGGTTGCGTCGCGAGCGAATCCTTGAAGGCTTGCGCGGTTCCCTGAAAGTCGGCGTGGACGCTCGCGGGCACGCCTATCTCGCGTTCTGCGGCGTGAATGGCATCCACCGCCGTGCCCAGCGCGATACCCGGACCCAGATTGAACGAGAGCGTAACCGCGGGAAACTGTCCCTGATGATTGATCGCGAGCGGCGTCGCGGTGATCGATTGACCGGCGATCGCGCGGAGCGGGACCTGTCCGTCCGTGGGCGTCGAGACATAGATGTCGTCGAGACCCGACGGACCGAGTGAATAGTTGGGCTTGACCTCGAGCACGACGCGATACTGATTCTTCTGGGTGAACGTCGTGGCGACCTGACGCTGCCCGAAGGCGTCGTAGAGCGTGTCGTCGATGGCCTGCGGAGTGATCCCGAGCCTCGACGCGGTGTCCCGATCATAGCCGAGGGAAAGCTCGAGCCCGGCGGTCTGCTGATCCGTGGCCACGTCCTTCAACTGGGGGATCTGCTTCAAGCGCGCGAGGACACGCGGGGCCCAGACACGAAGCTCGTCGAGATCGGCGTCTTGCAGGCTGTATTGGTACTGCGTCCGCGAAGCGCGCCCGCCCATGCGAAGATCCTGGACGGACTGAAGGTAGAGCGTGATACCCGGGATCTTCGCGAGTTTCGGGCGGAGCCGGCCGATGATCTCGTCGGCGCTCACCTTGCGCCCGGGCTTGGGGGCGAGATCGATGAAGACGGAGCCGTTGTTCGCGGTATTTCCGCTTCCCGTACCGATGAACGACACGACGTGTCTGACGTCCGGATCCGTCTGAACGACGTCGATGACGGCCTTCTGGCGGACGAACATGGCAGGAAACGAGATGTCCTGTGGCGCATCGGAGGAGCCCGCGAGCGTGCCGGTGTCTTGCTGGGGGAAGAGGCCCTTCGGCACGACGCCATAGAGCTTCACCGTGCCCACCAGCGTGAGGAGGGTGAACGCGAGCACCCAGCGCCGATGGCCGAGCACCCAATCGAGCCCGCGCGCGTAGAGACGCAAGAGCGCGTCGAAGGCGCGCTCCGAGTTTCGATAGAACCACCCGTGACGTCGTCCGCCCTCGGCTCTGAGCAGGCGCGAACACATCATGGGCGTGAGCGTGAGCGACACGACCGCCGAGAGGACGATCGCGATGCTCAAGGTCACCGCGAACTCACGGAAGAGCCGGCCGATGATGCCGCCCATGAGCAGGATCGGAATGAAGACGGCCACCAACGAGACCGTGATCGAGACGATGGTAAAGCCGATCTGGCGCGCCCCTTCGAGGGCGGCGTCTACCGGTTTCATGCCGTCTTCGATGTGGCGCGCGACGTTCTCGGTGACGACGATGGCATCGTCGACGACGAACCCCGTCGAAATGGTGAGTGCCATCAACGACAAATTGTCGAGGCTGTAGTCGAGCAGGTACATCACGCCGAACGTGCCGAGGAGCGACAAGGGGACGGCCACGCTCGGAACCGCGGTTGCACGCAAGGTCCTGAGAAAGACGAACACGACGCCGATCACCAAAAAGACGCTGAGGAGGAGCGTGTCTTCGACGTCGTGGACGCTCGCGCGAATCGTCTGAGTTCTGTCGAGCGCCACCTCGACGTGAATCGACGGCGAGATGGAGCTCGTGAGCGACGGAAGCAGCGCGCGCACGCGATCGTTCACTTCGAGGATGTTCGCGCCCGGCTGCCGCCGGATGATCGCGACCACGCTGCGCTTGCCGTTCACCCAGCCGGCGACGCGGTTGTTTTCGACGTCGTCGAAGACGTTCGCGATGTCGGTGAGCCGCACCGCCGCGCCGTTTCGGTAGCCGACGATGATCGGCTTGTACGCCGCTGCGTTGAACAGCTGATCGTTCGCCGTGACGACGGACGCCTGATTTTTCCCCGAGAACGCACCTTTCGGGTCGTTGACCGTCGCGACTTCCAACGCGTTGCGCACGTCCTCCATCCCCAGCCCCATGCCGGCGAGGGCCTTCGGGTCCATCTGAACACGCACCGCGGGTTGCTGGCCGCCGCCCACGAACACCTGACCGACGCCGGGGACCTGCGAGATTTTCTGCGCTAATACGGTGTTCGCTTGATCGTACACCTCCGCGAGCGGCAAGGTGTCCGAGCGCAGCGAGAGAATCATCGTCGGCGAGTCCGCCGGGTTCACTTTTCGAAACGTCGGACGGAGCGGCAGATTCGGCGGAAGCTCGCCACCTGCCGCCGCGATGGCCGCCTGGACGTCGCGCGCCGCCGCGTCGATGTCACGATCTAGATCGAACTGCAGCGCGAGCGACGTCGAGCCGAGCGTGCTCGCCGACGTGATCTCGTTGATCCCCGCGATGCGACCGAAACGGCGCTCGAGCGGCGTCGCGACCGACGAAGCCATCGTCTCTGGGCTCGCGCCGGGCAATGCCGCACTGACTTGAATCGCCGGGAAGTCGACGCGCGGTAGTGGCGAGACGGGCAGAAGCGTGAAGGCCCAGGACCCCGACAGCAAGATCGCGATCGCGAGCAAGGTGGTCGCGATCGGACGACGGATGAAGGGGCCGGAGATGTTCACGTCGACACCGGACTCGCGACGGCCTCCGGCGCTTTCGACCGCGTGACCCAGCGACCGAGCCGCGTCATGTAGAGATAGATCACGGGGGTCGTGTAGAGCGTGAGCACCTGCGAGATGAGGAGCCCACCGACGATCGAGATGCCGAGCGGTCGCCGAAGCTCCGACCCCGTCCCGGTGCCGAACGCGAGGGGCAGTGCTCCGAGGAGCGCGGCGAACGTCGTCATCATGATCGGCCGAAACCTGAGGAGGCACGCTTGATGAATCGCGTCGTGCGGCGACATCTTCTGATCACGCTCCGCTTCGAGCGCGAAATCGATCATCATGA